>NZ_JACJPU010000002.1:0-237759 GCF_014696235.1 Sphaerospermopsis sp. FACHB-1194
ATATCTTAATGCGTATTGAGGGGCGCATTTAGACACTTCATAATACCAAGGATGGGTAGATTTAATGGCTGCTACTAACCATTTGTGTAAATCTATGGCTGTGGGAAATTTGATTTTTTCTTCAGGATTAAGTTTATTATGTAATAATACCTGTTGACAAAGTGCTAACCCTTGATTCCAAGCGTGTCTGGCTACTCCTGCGTGTTGCGCCAGTAGTAGTCGTTGTTGCTTGTTAACTTTGAGTTGGGTTTTGAATCCTAGTAGCATACAGTGATTTTACTGTAATTCTGTCACAAAGCCAAAAGATGACAGGAAATTTTCAGCAAATGTGAGTATTTGTTAGTATTGGTTAAGAAAACAGTAACTAGCTACTAACCCCCCAACCCTTAGAAAGGGGGGTTAATCAGGGGTTTTGCTGACTATTACCGGTTCTATCAACGCTGACTAAGGGAATACCCCAGTCAAATCGAGCGTTAAAGTTTTGACTTACTAATAAACGCAAACCTACACCGACTCATGACAGCGATCGCCAAATCCTGAAATATTGGCGAAAAATTATCAATTTTTATCTATTTAGGTTTTGCTGAATAAATCCGAAAACTTTACAGGTAAAGGGTTTTAGCTATTTTGACTTGTACTGAGCGACTTGTACTGAGCGCAGTCGAAGTAAGCCGAAGTGCTTTCAAAAAGTGCAAGCTTTTATGAGGTGGCAACTGAAAAACCTTGCACTTAATTCCTACTTAAAGAAAAAATCGTTCCTATCCAACTCTTGAAACTGTCACCTGTCACCTGTCACCTGTCACTGGTCCTTCACAGATAACTTTTTCAGCAAACCCTACTTAGGTTTTGCAAAAATAGTTAGCAATACTGGACCCAATAAATAGTAATGACCTAAACACAAAAGTCCAGCATCAGATCCTAATTTTTCACGTTGTTCTTGATGATAAAATTTAACTGCAACCGGCGAATTTGCCATTAATTGAAAAGGGGATGTATTAGCAGTTATATCAACTAAATAAAAGCTTCCACCGGGAACAAGTACCCTGGCAATTTCACTTAAAACTTGTTCTGGTTGAGGATAATGTAAAAAACTGATAGTGTTAAAAACTGCATCAAATTGACCTTCAGCAAAAGGAAGTGATTCTGCATTACCTTCAATATAAATTAAGCGTGGACGGTGCTGATTACTTTGTCTGGCAACCCGCAACATTTGGGGAGATAAATCTAAACCAGTACCTCGTAAGTCAGGAAATTGACTGGCTAATCTATTTAATAAGCGTCCAGTTCCACAACCTAAATCTAAAACATTGGCATTGGCTGGGATTTCGATGTGGGAAATTAATCTTTTATGGATAGCTTGGTAAATAAAAGAAGGAAATGTCCAATCGTAACTTGATGCCCAACGATCAAATAGTTGTTTTTTATTATTGATAAAATTATTCATAGTTGTATGGGAATAGAAAATAGGTAAGAATTCAGGAGTCAGGAGTCAGGAGTCAGGAGTTAGAATGCTTATGAAATCAGGAATAGAGACAAGTGATATTTTCTGAAAATCATCATAACTTACTGGAAAAGCCTTTATTCTTCTGACTTAGAGTATTTTCTATCCTGAATCATTACGAAAATAGCAATATCTTCTATTGTAATTTGAATTTGCTTTGATTGCAGAAAATCAAATACCCAACTTTTTCCAGAAGTCAGGTATCTTGTTGAATTACGAATTACAAAGTAGCTAAAAGTTCCTTTAATCTTTCATTTCCGTCCCGAAATA
Organism: Sphaerospermopsis sp. FACHB-1194; assembly: GCF_014696235.1. Lineage (NCBI taxonomy): Bacteria > Bacillati > Cyanobacteriota > Cyanophyceae > Nostocales > Aphanizomenonaceae > Sphaerospermopsis > Sphaerospermopsis sp. FACHB-1194. The sequence goes on from NZ_JACJPU010000002.1 coordinate 1,772, forward strand.
CAGACCAACCATCTCCGACTAAAACAGCTTGTACTTTGGTTAATGTTGCTAATCTGTGAACAGAAGCAATAGCTTGTTTTCGATTTAACAGCTTGTCATCGGATAAAATAGTTAAAGTATCTGCTGAACGCGATCGCACTAAATCACCAATAATCAAAGTTGTGTCCTCTAGTAGTAAAGCTAGTTCACCGGGAGTTTTTGAACCTTGGAGTTCCATCACTTTCAGTCCTGGGACAAATTCTTCACCATCACTCAACCAGCGATCGCACGCTATTGGGAAATTTTCCTTTTCAGCTATCGGTGCTGCAATTTTCGCATAAGTTTGACTGGCAATTTCCTTAGCTGCTCGCAGATGATCTGAGTTTGTCAGGATAATCCAAACCACACCACCGAGAGATTCCAGATGATGCCAATCATGGTTTGATAAAGCTACTGGATCAATTAATATATTACCCTCTGGACGAATCCAGGCGAAGCCATTGAAATCAATATTTCTTGTCGGGTTAAAACAAGACCAGGTATATAAATCGGTACGGTGCAAAGATTTCATGATGATTCTGACTTGAGAACCTGCGATAGTTTGTGTCAATTAGGTAGCATCAATAATAATCTATAATAATCTATCATTGATACTCACCTAATTGCGAAAATTTTGCAATTTCTCTTGTCACAACCACCAGGAATGGAACTTGATCATCTCCAGGCTGGAAACCCAGAGATTGTCAAGCTGCGAAAAACTAAACGGGACGATAAACGCGATAGTTGATGCTGGGGAAAATATTATCCATTAATTCCACTTTTTCCAACCAACCGCTATCAACTTTACCGACTTTTACATCTTCATAGAGTTTATTAAATCTCATTAAGTGCGATCGCGTTCTTCTCACCGCATAGGGAACCATAGTTCCCGTCCGCATAATAAACGCCCAGTCAGAAGATTGCGCTAACAACAACTCCCGCGCTGCTTGGTTTAAAGCTTTCCATTGCAACTCATCCTCTGGTTCTAACTGGGAAATTTCAATCATCCGTTCCGCGGCTTTATGTAAATGCGGGTAAATCCAAGCATTAGTGTCATTTAACCAATATTCATGGAAACCTTTATAACCCCAACTGGACTGAGAAGGACGACAGACTTGTTGATTCTGGTTAGCTCGTAAATAATCAGCTAAATGGGTCATTTCATAAGTTCCCTGATCGTACCATGACTTACGGAACAGGTAATCAATAAACCAAGGACCCTCATACCACCAATGACCGAACAACTCCGCATCATAAGGAGAAACAATAATCGGAGGCCGTCCCATGATACCGTGTAAATGTTCCGCTTGTCTTTCCCGATTATACATAAAGTTAGCAGCGTGTTCTGCGGATTTTTCCCTTGCCCAATAAGGATCATACAAAGCCTTATCAGAGAGACCTAAACCACGTCCAGTAATCTTATGATATTTAATTCCCGTATTTTTACGCTGTCCATTGGGCATGATATAGGGTTTGATGTACTCATATTCTGCTTCCCAACCCAAATCTTTATAAAATTCCCGATATTCAGCAGCACCGGGATAACCCACTTCCGAAGACCATACTTGTTGAGAAGATTCATGGTCACGACCAAAAGCAGCAACACCTGTTTCTGTAAAAATTGGCGCGTAAGTACCAAAGCGGGGACGGGGACGGGCGTATAAAATCCCATGTCCATCGGTGAGGAAATAACGCAAACCAGCATCCGCCAGCATTCGTTCCAAACCTTCATAGTAAGCACATTCAGGCAACCAAATACCTCTAGGCGCTTGACCAAAAGTTTCTGCGTAATGTTCACAAGCCACCTGAAGTTGCGCCCATACAGCTTGGGGATACATCTTCATTAAGGGTAAATACCCATGAGTAGCACCGCAAGTTATGATTTCTAGGTTGTTTGTATCTTGGTATTGTTTGAAAGCTGTTACTAAATCACCCTGATATTTTTCCCAAACCTGACGAGCTTCATTAAATTCAGTGGCGTAATGTTCAGCCAAATAACGCATATGTCCATTGTGGATATTGCGTTCTGCTTCCAATTCTATTAGTTCTTCTAACTTGGCTAAATGTTCATTATAGCGTTCTTGTAACAGAGGATCACGGAGCATGGAAACCAGAGGCGGTGTCATACTCATCGTGATTTTAAAGTCGATGCCGTCTCGCTTTAAGCCTTCAAATACTTTCAATAAAGGAATGTAGGTTTCTGTAATAGCCTCATAAAGCCATTCCTCTTCCAGCACATAGTCACTTTCCGGGTGACGAACGAAGGGTAAATGTGCATGAAGTACAAGTGCGACGTAACCTATAGACATAATAGTTTTGGGGTGGGTTGTAAATTGAAGGTCGAGAGTTTGGCAGAAATTAACAATATTTTAAGATGATATCGGGATCGTGAAGGAAGTTTTATTAGTCAAGCCCCACATCTGAGATTTGAGCAAAGAATATCTACCCGCAGATAGTTGTCATCAAGCAATCCCAAGTATTTTTCCTGAGTTATGTGTTGGCGATCATGTGATTATCATACAATAAATTATTTGGCAAGTATCTAGAACACTGAAAAAAATAGAATTTTTGTAAGTTAAAACAGTTTCTATTAATTTAATAAATACATAAACTTTTCACAAACTATAAGCAACAACTAAATGTTACTCTTTATTAAGAACATTAATTAAATCTAAAAATTTACTTCCAAATCACCACAAAAGATGAGAAAAATTAACGTTTAGTTACATTTTCGGTGAAAGTATGAGTAAATTTGCTACCCAGCCGACTTGTTGGCAAGATGCAAATGTTAAATCTGAAACATCGGTTTATCTGATTGATGTTGTTGAAGCTTTTGCAAAAAAAAGACCTGTTCAAATAAATTCAATTTCTACAAGAGCAGAACTTTTTGATCTTCCATATTGACCAAATTACAAAAATCAGAAAAAGGCCAGTTGAAATGACTCCACAAAGCATATTACCAACCCCAGAAATTGCAGATAACTTATTAGTAGATACAGAAAAAATCGAAAATTCCCTAGCGACTGACACCATCAGATTCACACATGGGGAAAAGTACCTCACATCCCAGTGGTATACGGGGTCTGGGGAAATAGCACACAAAAAAGATGGTCGTTCCTTTGAAGTTGCTGCTACATTCACATTAACAGCAGAAGTCAAAGTAGTAGAAGGAGTTTTTCAACCAGGAAACGAGATTTTAGCTAACATATATAATAGTCGTGGTCGTTGTGTAGCAGTGATAGACCAGACAGTTAACGAGTTGTATGGTGAGCAAGTTAGAAAATATTTTGATGCTCATGAAATACCATTAGAAATGATGGTATGTCGTGCATGGGAAGCAGACAAAACCCCGGAAACAGTACACAAAATATTAGGGTTTTTAGGGAAAGACGGTTGCGATGTTTCCCGCAACGAACCTGTATTAATTATAGGTGGTGGTGTGTTAAGCGATGTTGCGGGTTTAGCTTGTGCCTTACAACATCGTCGGACACCTTATATCATGGTGGGAACAACAGTAGTAGCAGCTATTGACGCAGGTCCTTCACCCCGAACTTGTACCAACGGTAAACAGTTCAAAAATAGTATTGGTGCATATCATCCCCCCGTACTAACCTTAGTAGATCGGAGTTTTTTCCGCACCTTAGCAACTGGACATATTCGGAATGGGATGGCAGAAATTATTAAAATGGCCATTACCGATGATGCGGTTTTATTTGAGTTGTTGGAAAAATACGGACCCCGGTTGATAGAGACACATTTTGCAACTGTAGACGCAGATGAAGAGTTAGCAGAAATAGCAGACGAGATTATTTACCGTGCATTGTTCTCCTATATGAAACATGAGGGAACAAATATGTTTGAAACATATCAAGATCGTCCCCATGCTTATGGACATACATGGAGTCCCCGGTTTGAACCAGCGGTGAAGATGATGCACGGACACGCAGTAACAACTGGAATGGCCTTTGGTGCGACATTAGCGGTAGAGATGAACTGGTTAAAACCAGAAGAACGCGATCGCATTATTACACTATGTCAGTCCTTGGGTTTAACAGTGTATCATCCCATTTTGGAAGACATGGAGATCATGATCGAAGGTCAGAAAAATATGCGTCGGAAGCGGGGAGATGGTGGACTTTGGGCCCCTGTTCCCAGAGGTGGAATAGGTGCGTGTGACTATATTCAAGAAGTTGAACCAGAACTATTGGAAGCAGCAGTCAAAGCGCATAAAGCTGTTTGTAGTAATTTAGCAAATCACGGTGCTGGTGTGGAAATGTATTTGCAAGATTTGGGTTTGGAATAAAAAAGTCTAAAATCTAAAATCCAAAATTGTCTGATGGGTTTTCGTTGGTAGCATAACTTTTTTTGATTTCACGCAGAGACGCAGAGAACGCAGAGAAAGGAGAAGGTTAATTTTTTAATTTTTGCTCTCGTTTTTTGAGTTGTCTGTTATCTGTGTGATGAATTTTTCAAGTCTAGAATCTAAAATCCAAAATCTAAAATCTAATGACTGAAACTCTAACAAAAATCAACAAACCTAGACCTGTTACCCCTTTAGGTATTTTGGTTGAGGAACTGGAAAGAACATTAAAGATAGCGAAGCAGGAAAATGTTTCTGCGGAACTTGCGAACTCTTTAAAAAAGGTGTATGAGTTAGCAGCAGGAATAGATCCATATTTGGAAGAGAATACTACACAAGAATCACCAGAATTATCAGCATTAGCGAAAAAAACTGCTGCTGAAGATTGGAGTAAAAGATTTGATGATGGTGAAACAGTCCGTCAGTTAGAACAGGAAATGTTATCTGGACATATTGAAGGACAAACTTTAAAAATGTTTGTGTCCATGACTAAAGCAAAACGCATTTTAGAGATAGGAATGTTTACGGGATATTCTGCTTTAGCAATGGCAGAAGTATTACCGGCAGATGGTGATATAATTGCTTGTGAAGTGGATGAATATGTCTCAGAATTTGCGAAGGAATGTTTTGAAAATTCAGAACATGGTAAAAAAATTAAAGTGGTAACTGCACCTGCAATAGAAACCTTAAAGAAATTAATTGCAGATGGAGAAACCTTTGATTTAGTTTTCATAGATGCTGATAAACCAGGATATGTAGATTATTTCAACCTGTTAATAGAAACCAACCTATTAGCAAAGGATGGATTTATATGTGTAGATAACACATTATTACAAGGACAACCTTATTTACCCAAAGAAAAAAGAACAGCAAACGGAGAAGCGATAGCGAAATTTAATCAAACAGTCACCCAAGATCCCAGAGTGGAACAAGTCATATTACCATTAAGAGACGGTTTAACAATCATCAAAAGAAAATAGAAAATTGAATATTCAAATCCCCGACTTCTCAAAAAAACAATCATAAAATAAGACAACCAAACAAACAAGTCGGGGTTCTTATCCCCAACAGAAAAACCCTCTCAAACCTCTTACCTTTGCGTCCTTTGCGTCCTTCGTGGTTCAATAAAAAAAGACAAAAACACCAAACAGAAAAACCCTCTCAAACCTCTGTGTCTCTGCGGTTCAATAAAAAAACATGAAAAAAATAAAATCTATCTTGCAAAACATAGGAACATTAATATTACTACTCCTAATGTTCCCGATCAACCTCACCCTAGTAATTACCGCATTTCTTACCAACATCATCACCTTACCATTTCAGAAAAAAATCACCTATGAAAACTCCAAAAACATCCTATTAACAGGTGGTAAAATGACCAAATCATTACAACTTGCAAGGTCATTTCATCGCGCAGGCCACAAAGTATTCATGGTAGAAACCCATAAATATTGGTTATCAGGACATCAATATTCCAAAGCAGTCAAAAAATTCCTCACAGTACCCGCACCCGAAAAAGATCCAGAAGGATATTGTCAAAGTTTATTAGACATAGTAAAACGAGAAAAAATAGATGTATTTATTCCCGTTTCCAGTCCCGTTGCGAGTTATTATGACTCCTTAGCAAAACCAATATTATCACCTTATTGTGAAGTATTTCATTTCGATACAGAAATGACAAAAACACTAGATGATAAATTTAGTTTATGTGAACAAGCGCGGGTTTTAGGTTTAACCGCACCCAAAGTATTTTTAATAACTTCCCCAGGGGAAATTATCAACTTTGATTTTTCCCAAGAACAAAATCCATACATTATAAAAAGTATTCAATATGATTCTGTGACTCGTTTAGATATGACGAAATTTCCCTTTGAAGGAATGAAAGAGTATGTGAAAAAATTACCCATTAGTAAAGAAAGACCTTGGGTAATGCAGGAATTTATCAAAGGTCAAGAATATTGTACTCATAGTACAGTCAGAGATGGAGAAATTCGTTTACATTGCTGTTCTAAATCTTCCCCATTTCAAGTAAATTATGAACAGGTTGATAACCCAGAAATATTCCAATGGGTACAAAAATTTGTCAAAGAATTAAATTTAACTGGACAAATTTCTTTTGATTTTATGCAAACAGAAGACGGAAAAGTTTACCCGATAGAATGTAACCCCCGCACCCATACTGCAATTACAATGTTTTATGACCATCCAGGGTTAGCGGATGCGTATTTAGAACCTGGGAAAAATCAACCTCATATAGAACCTTTACCCACAAGTAAACCAACTTATTGGTTATATCATGAATTGTGGAGAATCACAGGAATTAGGTCTTTTAATGATTTAACAAACTGGTTAAATAAAGTGATTAAAGGTAAGGATGCAATGTTAGATAAAGATGATCCTTTACCATTTTTAATGGTGCATCATTGGCAAATTGTGTTGTTATTGCTGCAAAATATGGTAAAATTAAAAGGATGGGTAAGAATAGATTTCAATATTGGGAAATTGGTTGAAATTGGTGGAGATTAAAAAAGTTGTAATTTGTAATTTCAAAACTTCGGAAATTTGGAACTTCTCAAAAATCATGTCAAAACTCAATCTTTTGTATTTATTTGTATTTAACAGTTTTCGTAGGTTGGGTTGAACAAAATGAAATCCAATAAACCATTAAAAACGTTGGGTTTCTGATCGTGAACCCAACCTACATAACTTTTGAAATTCTAAACTCTTAAAAAATCATGTCAAAACTCAATCTTCTCTACCTTACAGGGTCCCCAGAAAGTGATTTTTTCTGTAATTTATCACGACTGTATGCTCAAGACTCAATAAATGCGATCGCAAATAACCCAAACTATGATATTCACATTGCATATATTACACCGGATGGTAACTGGAAATTTCCCCATTCTTTGAGTTTTGAAGATATTGCAGACAGTCAACCCATATCCTTACCGGATGCGATCGCATGGATAATGACAAAAAACATTGATGTAGTTGTACCGCAGATGTTTTGTATACCGGGAATGACCCATTACCGCGCTTTATGTGATGTGTTAAAAATTCGCTATATAGGTAATACCCCGGAAGTAATGGCCATAACCGCGAATAAAGCGAAAGCTAAAACCATTGTAGCAGCAGCGGGGGTAAAAGTTCCTCATGGTGAAGTTTTGCGTCCTGGAGACATTCCCACCATCACACCCAAAGCAGTAGTAAAACCTGCAAGTTCAGATAACTCTTTAGGAGTGAGTTTAGTAAAAGACATTAAAGAATACGAAACCGCATTAAAAGAAGCATTCAAATATGCAGAACAAGTGATAGTAGAAGAATATATAGAATTAGGTCGAGAAGTGAGATGTGGGATAATCGAAAAACAAGGAGAATTAATAGGTTTACCCCTAGAAGAATATTTAGTAGACTCCAAAAATAAACCCGTGAGAGACTACGCTGATAAACTGAAATTAGGGGATGATGGTAACTTAGATTTAACAGCCAAAGATAATATTAAAGCTTGGATTGTAGATACACAAGACCCCATCACCCAAAAAGTACAAGCAGCAGCAAAAAAATGTCATCAAGCATTAGGATGTCGTCATTATAGCTTATTTGATTTTCGCATAGATCCGAATGGAGAACCTTACTTTTTAGAAGCTGGGTTATATTGTTCCTATTCACCGAAAAGCGTAATTCCTTGTATGTCCAAAAATGCGGGAATTTCTCTAGATGAGTTATTAGAAATAGCAATAAAAGAAACCTTAAAATGAGGAGTCAGGAGTCAGTAGTCAGGAGTCAGAAGAAAGAATAAAAAAGAAGTAAAGAAAAAAGAAAAACCCTAAAAAACCTCTTACCTTAGCGTCCTTTGCGTTCTTCGTGGTTCAATAAAAAAAGAAACAAACACCACACAGAAAAACCCTCTTAAACTTCTTACCTACTCCTCACTTTCTAAATCTAAATCTTGTAAACTTTGCACCTGAACCCGACGAGAAACCCGACGGTATTTCTTACTTTCCAACTTAGGTTCATACTTACTTTCACCCTTACCCTTAGCTTTCACCTTCAAAGTAGACTCAGGATCAGCTTGTTCTTTAAGATAAGTTTGATAAGCGATCGCATCACTTAAAAATTCCAAATAATGCTCATATCTTTCCCAGTCACTACCCACAATACAACCCGGTTCATCTCGATGTAAACAATCAGTAAAACGACAACTTCCACCTTCTAAACGTCTTCTCGCTTCAGGAAAATAGTAGATTAAATCTTCAGGAAGACAACTTAAATCAGGTTGATTAAAACCAGGAGTATCAGCTAACAAACCACCATCAGGAAGTTCAAATAATTCCACATGACGGGTAGTATGACGACCACGCGCTAACTTACCAGAAACCTCACCCACACGCAAATTAGCATCAGGAATTAACATATTAATTAAACTGGATTTTCCCACACCCGAAGGACCAGCAATCACAGTAATTTTATGATTTAAATAATTAGAAACTTCATTAATATTAATTTGATTTTGCACACTAATAAAAATTGATTGATAACCCCAACTTTCGAGGCGATCGCTAATTTCCTGTTGTTCGTCTTCTGTAATTAAATCACATTTATTTAGGCATAATAAAACATCTACCCCTGTAGATTCAGCCTTAATTAAAAACCTGCTTAACTGAAAAGGTTCTAAGGGAGGATCAGCAACCGCAAAAACCAAAAGAATTTGATTCACATTAGCGATCGCCGGTCGATCCAACTCACTGTTTCTTGGTAGAACATCAGCGATCGCACCCCTTCCCCCGGTCCAGTCAGGCTCTTCAATAACCACGCGATCGCCAACCATCACCTGTTGACCGATTTTTTTCAACCGAGTCCTGCGGGTACAGAGGAGACTGGAGACTGGGGACTGGGGACTGGTGACTGGGTTATTAATGTTTCCCTGCCTCCTGCCTTCTGCCTTCTGACTCCTGACTCCTGACTCCTGTACGGGCGAAGCATTCGGGCGACCAATTATCAATTTTTGTTCAAGGCTATTTTCCGAATGCTTCGCCCCTACGACTCCTTGATCTAACTGCACCCGATAAAAATTAGCCTGTACAGCTAACACCGTACCCAATAACTCCCCTGTAGTAGAAACACTATCTTCCATCATGCAGCAGTTACCGGACGACGTACAAGCAAAGAAAAATAACCAGAACAGTCAGTAATTTTTTCCACCTGATAACCAGCCATAGTTAAACTATCAGGAACTTGTTCAATAGGTTCACCCCCATCTAACCAGACTTCCAACAAACTGCCATCTGGCATTTGTTCCAGACGTAACTTAGTCCGGACAAAATTAATTGGACAAGGAGTACCACGCAAGTCCAACTGAGCATCAGGAGTTAACAGAGAAGATAGACTCATGACTTAAACAGATTTTCAAAAAATCCCCCACCTTTACCAGTTCTATCACCCTTAATTTTAGCTAGTTTTTCCAGCAGTTCCCTTTCCTCTGGGGTGATCTTCGTAGGAATATCAATTAACACCGTCAGCAAATGGTCGCCCCGACTCACAGGATTTCCCAAACGAGGTACACCACGACTTTCCAGTCTCATCACCGTATTTGGCTGAGTTCCTGAGGGAATAATCAACTCTACCGGACCATCAACAGTATTCACCTCCAAACGGCAACCTAAAATTGCTTGCAAGTAGCTGAGTTTGATTTCCGAAAGAACATTAATTCCATCACGCTGAAATTCTTCATCCTCATTCACAAATAAGTAAACATACAAATCTCCCGCCGGTCCACCTCGTTGGCCAGCATCACCTTCTTGGGAGATCCGTAACCGTGTACCATTATCTACCCCAGCGGGAATAGTAATTTTTAGCTTTTTCGTGACCTGATTTGCGCCTTTACCATCACAAGCATCACATTTATCTTCCACTACTGACCCAGTACCATTACAGGTGGGACAGGTAGAAACTTGGGTAAAGCTGCCAAAAGGAGTTCTAGTCACACGTCGCACCTGGCCAGAACCGCTACAAGTGCTACAAGTCCGGGGACGAGTTCCTGGTTTAGCACCAGAACCACTACAAACTTCACAAGTTTCTAGATGAGAAATGCGGATTTCCTTTTCACCACCAAATACCGCTTCTCGAAAATCTAACTTCAGGTCTAGACGTAAATCATCACCCCGTACAGGACCACTACGCCGTCTTTGCTGTGTAGGTCCACCCATTCCTCCAGCAAAACCGCTGAAAATGCTTTCAAAGATATCGGCAAAACCGCCCATATCCCCCATATCTTGGAAGCCAGCACCAGCAGCACCAGAAACGCCAGCTTCACCAAAACGGTTGTAACGCTCGCGGGTTTCTGGCTCAGACAGCACTTCATAAGCGCGGTTTATTTCCTTGAATCGTTCTTCCGCACCCGGTTCTTTGTTCACATCAGGGTGATACTTCCGGGCTTGGCGGCGATAAGCCTGTTTAATTTCTTCTTTGTCGGCATCACGAGAGACACCTAGAATTTCATAATAGTCGCGGGCCATAGAGCAAGGGTAAAAGTTAGAACTAATAAAGCAGAAATACCTAAAAGACTAAGGTAAAGGAGATAGAGACAACACTTAATTTTTGTTTATGAATTTATTTTACCTTTTACCTTTAACAAACATTAACAGTAAATCTTGATTAGCAGATACATTCATTGTGGTTAACGACAAAAGCAATGGCATGATGAGTCAATTTAGCTCGATCATCCTGACATTGCCTGAGCCGATCTCTTTTACAATTGTGCTACTTAGAACGACAAAAATAAGCCCATCAAATAGAGGGACTAACCGTACCTTATGGTGTGGAAATCCACCATATACTTTTAGTTTCATATTTAGTATGAGATCATCTACTTCACACTTAGCAGGAGTTAGCAGTCAGCAGTCAGGGAGAGAGGTTAATAACCCATTACCAATTACCAATTACCAATTACCAATTGCCCATTACCTAATCTATCGCTTCATAATCAGATATAGCCGTATTATCCTCATCAAAATCAAAATTGAATTGTGGTATTGACGTTGCTGTTGTGGAACTTTCTTCTACCAAAGTTAAGGAAATATCACTCAGGTCTTCTTCCTCCTCGTTTCCTCCCTCTGACGATGGGCTATTGACCGGGCTACTAACTCGTTTGTAAACATCTGCACCGATCGCAAACAGAGTTTGTTGAAATTCCTCTAATATTGACTTAAAAACAGATAGGGAAACATTAGGGTCATTTACATTTATTCAGCAAGCCCTACATAAAGCCATAGCATATATCTGCTACTAATGATAACGCCTAGTCTTTGATTAAACCCGCTTGCGGAAGGGCTGATTAACTTCAGTAAAGAGTCAACAGCCCTATCCTGTTTGAGAACAGTAATTTTTACCGCAGAATTGAGAATTTTTCAGTCAGTAGGACGAGTGAATACAGCTTAACTGTTTTCTTGACTAGACTCATCTTCCTGTTCTGTAGGTGTATCTTCCTGGGGCGCAGCAACTTTCACCATTGCATGGCGCAACACGCGATCGCCCAAAAAATATCCCCGTACTAATTCTTCTAAAACTGTTCCTTCGGGATGTTCATTGGTCGGTTCTCGCATCACGGCTTCATGCAGGTTAGGATCAAATTCTTGACCTTCAGGACGCATTGGTGACACACCTAATCGTTTCAGACAATCCACTAATTGTTTATACACTCCTTGATAACTTTTGTGAATTGTCATCTCGCCATCATTTTGTGGTTTGAGGTGCGCCCGCGCCCGTTCAAAGTTATCAACTACAGGTAACAATTCCATAATTGTGTTTCTCTTCACCTGTGTTTCCATATCTTCTTTTTCTTTAGAGACGCGTTTGCGATAATTCTCAAAATCTGCGGCGATTCGCATATATTGAGTGCTACGTTCTTCAACTTGCATTTTCAAAAACTCAATTTGTTGAGTCAATTGTGTTAAAGCCGCCGTATCGACTTCTGTTGTTTCTGCCGCAGCGACACCATTTTCTTCTGTGAAAGCAGGTTCTCCCGATACATTGGTTTGCTCTGGGGTTTGCTCAGTCACATCGCTGCCAGATTCATGAGAGTTAATTTCGGCTGGTGAGTCGCTGTTCATTGCTTGGTTTACCTCTATTGGTTCGCCCAATTGCTGGCTTGTATTGTTTACTTGTTTATTTTCATCCATCATTATCTACTCATCCCAGATGCTTTTGAAGGCTTTGCTGGAAGCAATTGTAGATTTTTGATTCAACCTACGTGCAGCATTTAAACTGTACAATTCAAACATTATTCATGAAATCTAACAATACAGTTGATTTCACCATTTTATAAGAAAGTTGAGTGAACCAAAACCACTGAGGTAAAGTATCTGAGCGTGGTGGTCAGTGAGCATCACCACAACGGCGCAGCACCGCTCTTACCACCAGAACAGAGTTTTCGCCTTTCGGCAACAAGCTAGTACAATCCGGCTATGTCAACAGTGAACAGATGAGACAGGCTCTGGCTGAAAGCCGCAAATCTGGCAAAATGCTGACAGATGTATTAGAGTCAATTACTGGGCAACAACTAGCACTACCGGAAAGATGGGGTACTACGTGAATCTGAAGCTATCCGACCCATGCCCAAGCACATTGTGCCGGCGGTGACGGCTCGATTTAAAATTATCTCTAATTTAGGGGTTGCTGAGAAAGTCTTTCCGTGAGGGCATAGGAGTCAGGAGTCAGGAGTCAGGAGTCAGGAGAAGATTTGAAAATTTCTTTGCCATCTCTTGAAATCCCCAAAAATGCACACTTTTTCCGGTATACCCTTCAAAACCCTTGCACTAATTTCTGTGTTTATCAGCCTCTAACCTTTGATATATCAAGGTTTTAGGTTTATTCAGCAAACCCTAATTTAGATATTGCAGAAAGGCGTTTACCTCAAGACGGACGTATCCGCAGGGTTTTTGATGGTAGAAAAGTAGACTTTCGGGTTAATACCTTACCTAGTCGCTATGGTGAAAAAATCTGTCTGCGGATTTTGGATAACTCATCTACCCAGTTGGGTTTAGATAAGTTAATTACTGATCCAGAGACTTTGCATATAGTCCAGGATATGGTCAGCAAGCCTTTTGGTTTGATTCTGGTGACTAGTCCTACATGTTCAGGTAAAACTACTACCCTGGCGGCTATGATTGACTTGATCAACCGCACTAGAGCCGAACATATTTTAACAGTTCAAGACCCGGTTGAATTTGTTTATGAACCAATAAAAAGCTTAGTCCACCAACGTCAATTAGGTGAAGATACCAAGAGTTTTGCTAATGCTTTAAAAGCAGCTTTACGGGAAGATCCAGATATTATTCTGGTGGGTGAAATGCGGGACTTGGAAACTATTTCTTTGGCGATTTCGGCCGCAGAAACAGGTCACTTGGTATTTGGTAAACTACACACCAGTTCTGCTGCTCAAACTGTTGACCGGATTATTGACGTTTTTCCATCAGAAAGACAAACACAGGTGCGGGTACAATTATCTAACTCCTTAGTGGCAGTTTTGAGCCAAACTTTAGTACCTAAGAAAAATCCTAAACCTGGTGAATATGGACGGGTAATGGCTCAAGAAATTATATTTACCTTTTGTGATGCAAACACCGACAATTTTGGAAGAAGAGAAAGAAGAATATCAAGAATCTTATATTAGGGAATAGGGAATAGGGAATAGGGAATAGGGAATAGTAACAAGGCAAAAGGCAAAAGGCAAGAGTTAATATTATACCCAGTCACCAGTCACCAGTCACCAGTCCCCAGTCCCCAGTCCCCTATTTTACAAATTTAGGCATAATTTCCGCTGCGGTAAATAAGCCGTTAATGCCTCTTTGATGTAATTCTTGACCAGCTTTTAAATAACCAAAGGCAGGACCACAAACGTTGGCGGCCATGCTGGTTTCATCACCTAATGTAAATGTATGAGTTGATATTTTCCCTTCAAAGGTGCGTCCAGTAATTTTCACATTGGTACTTAAAGGCTTTTTGGGGTTGCGAGTATCAACTACACCACCAACGGTTACTCTATCCCGTGAACAAATTCCAGCAATTTCTAACATTACATCATCGGCGTGTTCCATGTTTTCTAATGTCAACAAACCGTTAGTTTTATCAAGTAATGCTTCTACTTCTGCATCGGTCATTGCTCTAGCGGTTTCTACAGTATAACCGGGTATATGTCCGATATCTTCCCGAACTGTAGCACGATAAGCTTCCCAGTTAGCAATACCTACACCAAAGGTAATAACTACGCTGTGAATTTCGGCGTAACTTTGGGCTGCTAAAGCGGCAGCGGCGGTTAATAGTCCAGGAGTTGCACCACAACCGGTCATGTAGGTAATACCTGCTGCTTGCAGTTCATCTTTCATCGCTAAAAGTTGTTCTACGGCGCTGGTGCGTTTGATGGCATCAACTAACACACCTTGCCAACCCGCTTGGATAAATTGTTTAGTGACGTTGGGGATAAAGTCGTTAGGTAGGTTGGGTAAAGCCAGGAAATAACCATCTACAGCGTCACCGGTGGCTTGAATTAGGTCTTGAATGCTGTTGTTGCTTAATGTACCGAAGGGTTCTAAATAACCGACTGTTCCCTGTTTTTGGTAGGTGGAAATGCAAGCATTGGTGTTTAAGCCTTCTGTAGAGTATGCGTAGCCTTTTTGATCTGCGGCTGCAACTAAGATCATTTCCCGTTTGCTGGAGAGGAGTTTTGCTGCTGCTTGGCCGAGTCCCCCAAAACCAAGGACTCCGACGCGGATGGGTTGTTTGTTCATTGTGTTTTTTCTCTGTATGGTTAAAGGTTAATTATGCTTTATTTTTCTGGGTTCTCAAGTAGAAAAAAGCTATAATTATGGGAAAGTTATTTAAGGTAGCTTAAAAATCGTGAGTCAAGTATTAACTCTGGAACTAAACGATGATGTTTATATGGCTTTCCAACAACAAGCTACAGCGGTGGGAGTTTCAGTAGCAGAATTAGTTGCAGCTTCCCTCAATCGTCAGTATAGTTTGTCAGTTAGTCCTCAATCTGATACTGAGGAAGCACGTCAGCGTTTACTTGGTTTTGCTGGTGTTATAACGATATCGGAGCATTAATTTATGACTAT
This sequence comes from Sphaerospermopsis sp. FACHB-1194, assembly GCF_014696235.1. Classification (NCBI taxonomy): domain Bacteria; kingdom Bacillati; phylum Cyanobacteriota; class Cyanophyceae; order Nostocales; family Aphanizomenonaceae; genus Sphaerospermopsis; species Sphaerospermopsis sp. FACHB-1194. The sequence goes on from NZ_JACJPU010000002.1 coordinate 17,264, forward strand.
TGAACAATTAGAGGCTCAAGTTTTAGCTTTACCAAAGGATACTCTAGCATTATTAGTAGCTCGTTTGATTGAACATTTAGGACAAGTAGAAAAAATTGATCAGCAAATTGCTAATGAATGGATACAAGAGGCAGAATTAAGGGATGAGGATATGAGTAATGGTAAAATTGCTGGTATTTCCTCTCAAGAAGTGTTTAGTAAATTGCGTATTTATTTAGAATGATAACTGTTATATTTCATCCCTGGGCAGAACAAGAATTAACTGATGCTATCAATTATTATGAGCAGCAAAAAACGGGTCTTGGTTTAGAATATTTAGAAGCGGTAGAGCAGGTTGTAAATTGTTTGATGTATTATCCAGAAATAGGTGCAAAGGTTCGCGGTTCTATTCGGCGTTTAGTGATACCAAAATTTCCCTATTCTCTTTTATATCGTGTTCTAGAAGAGGAAGAAATTCGCATTTTAGCTGTAGCACATCATAAGCGCAAGCCATTTTATTGGAGTAAACGAAAGTAGGTTTTAAGATAAATAAAATCTCTGGTTTTTATATGGATTCCTTAACTATTCAATATCGTCAGATTATAAACTTTTAAAACAAAGTTTGTGAATATAGTGATAAAATGATTGTTGCTACATTCTATTTTGTACAATCTTAAATTATGTTATGTTGCGAGAAAAGCTCAAGCAAGAATTAGATCATCTCGATGAAGAACAACTGGAAAAAATAGCTGATTTTATAGCTTTTATTCAGTTTCAATCTCAAAAGTTTTCTGACACTACTCCATTATGGCAAAAATTAACACCAGAAGCAAGGGCGAGTGAGTTTCGAGATTGGGTTTCTCAACTTCCTGAAACTGGTGTGAGTTTGAGTGATGCAGCTTTTTGTCGAGATAGTATTTACGAAGAATGACGAGATATATTATTGATACTAATGTTGTGATGCGCTTCTGTAATCCTTCTGATGTTCAGCATCACCTTGCAACAGATGCCATATCTCGTTTACTCACGCAGGGAGATAAATGTTTTTTGACGGCGCAAATACTCGTCGAGTTTTGGGCTGTAGCTACACGACCAGTTGAAGTTAATGGTTTAGGGTGGAGTGTGGAAACAACGCGCAAGACTATAGACCAAGTTCTGAGGCGTTTTCCATTACTGAAAGAGTCGGAAGATATTTTTCCCAATTGGTTAAATTTAGTAACGACTAATAAGGTAATGGGTAAACGCACTCATGATGTGCGTATCGTGGCTGTTATGCTTGCTTATCAAGTTACCCATATTTTAACTTTTAATCCTAGTGATTTTTTGTTAACTACCAGTATTGTTGTTGTACGTCCACAGGAATTGTTAAGTTGATAATTGGATTCAACACGATGGAACTGAGGAAGGAGTTGCTGATGATTTGGTTGCTGCGGGAATACCAAAAGCCCATATTATTTTAGGGTTTAAAGCGCCTGAGAACAGGAAATATACGGAGTTTGCTGTTTTGAAAATTTTGTCAACAATCATAACAGCGTAAGGTTAATATAAAACTACTTTCGTAAGCTATTATAATTAGGGTTTGCTGAAAAAGCGATCTGTGAAGGCAAGGGAACAGGGAACTCTTAACAGGGAACAGTTTCAGCTATCTGTCATCCTATAATTTCCTGATTTATCAGACCCAAAATGCACACTTTTTCAGGTATACCCTTCAAAATCCTTGCATCTTTTTCTTGTTTATTAGCCTCAAACCTTCAATATATCTAGCTTTTGTCTTTATTCAGCAAGCCCTAATTAGTGTAATGTAAAGAAATTGAATAATTTATGACTATTGAACAATCAGAAGTTTATATGGTATTCGGAGCTTTATCAGAGTACACCGATTATCGTTATTGTTGTGGAACAAATCAAGACTTACTTAAACAGCTTAGATATAGTGCATCTGCTAAACCAGATGCTATATTAATTGATCGAAATACTAATGAATACTTAATTGCTGAATTGAAAATGAAAGCTTCTGCTTTCACATCAAATCATAATAAGGAAGATATTGATGTTCTGATTTGTTGGGAAGATGATGCAAAGATTAAAGATTCTCTACCAAGTAAGGTAGTAGTTTTAAGAGATGTTCTAGAAAAAGCTATTGAGGCAAAGGAGATTGAATTATAATGTAATTATGGGTTTGAAATAAAATAATACTGAATTTAGTACCTTTTGTTGTTTAGAAAGCGATCGCATTTTCTGGATGTAGAGTAGAGAGTGCGATCGCATTTCTGATAGTAGATTAAACAGCGATCGCATTTCTGATGTAGAGTTAGGAGCGATTATTCAGCTTCATCCTGTAGATCAAGTGCGAATTTAATCGCTTGCTGAATTTCTAGCATAACTTCCTCTGGTAACTTGCCCAATTTTCTCTCTAGTCTTATTGTGGGAATAGATCCAATACCCTGAACATTAGCTGTAGAATCTCGCTCCAGAAATTGCAGTCTAGGTAGTGCAACCTCATAAAGACTTCCCCGATTTTGGGTAGTTAGTGGTACATAAATTACCAACGCTCGTGGTGGGTCAGGATCATCACGAGATACAATCACAATTGGGCGTGTTTTTGCAGCTATACCCAAGTCTGCAAGCCAAACTTCACCAAGCTTAGGGTTCATCTAACAAATCCAACACTTCTTGTTCTACTGTACGAGTTCTGAGAATGTCTAAAACATCTTGATCTGCCATTTCGATAATTTCTAGAATACAACGGCGAACTTGATCTGCTACGGCTGGTTGCCAGTAATTTAACTTTGTATTTAGTTCTTCAATTAAAGCATCCATAATAATTCTGTATACTTCTAAATATCAATATTAAACTAATTTTCAACCAAAGTACATTTCTAATTAATAATTTGATATACAATAATATCTAGAAACCTTGCCCAAAATATACGGTTATGGCGATAGTTGTTTCCCTTAGTCCAGAATTAGAAGCTAGACTGCGAGAGAAAGCAGCACAGCAAGGACAAGATATTAGTTTTGTCGCGGCTGAATTGTTGGAGAATATCCTAGACTGGGAATTACAAGACTCAGAAGCAGCTATTCAGGGTATTCAGCAAGGATTAGAAGACTTTGAAGCAGGTCGTTTTCGTTCTTTTGATGATTTTGCTGATGAGCAGCGCCTCAAGTATAACCTACAACCTTTAATGTCACAAGGATAAAAAAATGGACGCTACAAAACTGAACGACACAACCATAGAACTATCAGATATTACAGCTTGGGACAAAAACGGAAATAAAATTTTAGTATCAAAAGTTAGAGCTAGAGATATTGTAGAAGATGTTACTGCCAAAATCGAAAATATCCTCAAATTTGAACAAGAACATAATAGAGTGATAATTCCTTATGCAATGACAGCTACCCGTGAAGAAATTAAATTTTTTCAATGGGATGGGGAAAAGTTAGAAGATGTCTACACCTTCCCAACTCATGAAGTTTTGTCTGAATATGATCCAGAATTTAGTCATAAAAAGAGGATTTTTGAATATTATTTAGAAACATTAGTAGAAGGATGGTTAAGAGATTTAGCTGAGAATTGGAAAACAGATAATCCCCCAAAATCACAAGAATTAACCCAGATAGGTTTTGTAGATAAAATTGCTGATGCTGCACAATAAAGGCGAGTAAATTTAATGATTACGCTTTACATAGAAACTAATTTTTTTATTGACTTTGCAAAAAAACAAGATCAAGAAACTGAGAATTTAGTAAATTCCCAATATCCTGAAGTAACAACAAAAATTAAAATAGTAACTCCTGCAATTTGTTGTATGGAATCTCTTTCTGTACTAGAAAGTGAAAGAAACAGAAGCAATCGTTTTAAAAAGAACTTAGATGATGAAGTTAGTAAACTAAAAGGAGATAGAAACTCAACATACTCTGGAGACATCAAATTATATCTACGACAAGCAATTATTAAGAATAATGAGAGAATAAATGAGATTAATACTCGTCTTTTTGATGTTTTAGAATGGGCTACTAAAACTGTAGACTTAATACAATTAAAACCAGATATTCTCAGTAAAAGTATGGAAAATATACTTATTAATGATCCTACAGACAATTTAATTTTACACTGTATTCTTGATCATTCTCAAACATCTACAAATGAGAAAAAAGTTTTTTTGAGTGGAAATCATACAGACTTTGGTAAACCAGAGATTAAAGAAATATTGCAGGAAGCAAGTATAGAAAGATATTTTGTCAAGACGGGAGATTTTTTAGGATGGTTAAATTCACAGTTTTAATTATTGGGTAATATTGCATTTCCGATGTAGAGTGAGAGCAATACCTTCAGTGCGCTATCTCTACGAGACGCTACGCGAACGCTAACGCATTTATGATGTAGAGTTAAGAGCAATATCATATTAAACTATTAATCCAGTTTTTGGAGATGATTCATGCAGTGGCAACCAATAGAAAACCTACCAGCAAATTGGCAAAACTTAGCAAGTGCTGAGTTATCATCTTTAGTAACATTTTGGAATGAACAAGCAGAACGTCTACGTTCCTCTGGAGAATTTAAAATCTTTAGGGAAAGGTTGTGTCGAGAAATTGCCATTGAAACTGGAATTATTGAAAGATTATATACCCTTGATCAAGGAATTACTCGGATACTAATTGAAAAAGGAATTAATGAAGCTCTTATTCCTCATAATCCTACAAATCCCCCAATTAAGCAAATTGTATCTCTTATCCAAGATCAAGAAGCAGCTATTGAAGGACTATTTGATTTTGTCGGTGGACAGAGAACCTTATCTAATTTTTATATCAAAGAATTACATCAACTGCTAACTCAAAATCAAGATAGTACAGAAGCTAAAACATCTTCAGGGCAAATTATTCGTGTTTCTCTCATCCGGGGTGATTGGAAACGACAACCTAATAACCCTGAAAGACCTAATGGAATAATACATGAATATTGTCCTCCTGAACAAGTTGCATCAGAAATGGATAATTTGATTCAATGGCATCATGAACATAGAAAACAAAACATTCCTCCAGAAGTTGAAGCAGCATGGTTACATCATCGGTTTACACAAATTCATCCATTTCAAGATGGTAATGGTAGAGTAGCTCGATGTCTTGCTAGTTTAGTTTTCATACAAGCTGGATTGTTTCCTTTAGTTCTCACTCGTGACGATAGAGCAGTTTATATTGAAGCTTCAGAACAAGCAGATCAAAGAAATTTATTACCTTTGATTAACTTATTTTCTAATAGTCAAAAACAGGCATTTCTTCGTAGTCTTCGTTTATCTGAACAAGTTTTGTCAGAAACACGCCGCGTTCAAGCTGTGATTTCATCTATCACTGAGAAAATTAAGCAAAGCCAATCTGTTACTATTTCGGATCGCTGTCAAAAAGTTGAGGGATTTGCTGCAAATCTGTTTGAAATTGCATCTGTTCGCTTACAAGATATCGCTACTGAAATTAAGTTATCACTTCAAAATCTAGTGAGTGATGCTCAGATTTTTACACGCACTGCACCTGCACGTGATCCTAAATCATATTATCATCGCTTCCAAGTGGTAGAAACAGCTAAACAATTAGGATACTTTGCTAATCTTCGTCCCTATCACAGTTGGATACAATTGGTCATAAATGTAGAATCAACAACAACAATTTTACTTTCTTTTCATGTTGTTGGACATGAATATCTGGGCTTACTTGCTTGTTCTGCTTGTGCATATCACAGAGATAATACAGAAGAGGGTGAAAAAAATATTAGTGATATTCAAGCCTTAACAGATTCTCTATTTCAGTTTTCTTATGCTGATGATGAGAGTAACCTGACAGAACGTTTTAAGAAGTGGTTGGAAGATGTAATTGTTACTGGTTTAGAGTATTGGAATGAGAGTGTTTAACAAGCATAGTTAAGAGCGATCGCATTAATCGCATTATCTGATGTAGAGCAAAGAGTGATCGCATTTTATAGATATAGGGTGAAGTGCGATACCTTCGGTAAGCTTCGCTAACGCATTTTATGGATGTAGAGTAGAGAGTGCGATACCTTGAGTAAACTTCTCTACACCTTATCATTCAAGACTAATAACCACAGATTGACCTTTTATCACTGTAGATAAAATATCTAAAATCTTTGGAACTAAAGGTTTAAGATCCATTAATCTATTAGACTTTGCTTGCAAAACAACTACAGCAATATTGAACTGAGATAAATTTTGCTGAAAAGATAAATTTCTATCAACCGTAATAAAAACATCAAATTCTTTTTCTATTAAAGCCAGTAATTTACCATTTTTAGTTCCTGCCCATCCCATCTGGGGAACAGTTTTGATTTCATAACCTATAAATTCTTGGGTTAATCTGCGATCAATACATTCATCTAAAATCAATTTCATCTTATGCTACCTTACTAATTATTGCTTTTTCTACTTCCTCCAAAAATGTAATTACTTGCTCTCTACTAACCGTAGGAAAACCATCTAAAAAATCATCTATTGAATCTCCTGCTTTTAAATAATCTAAAAGTGTTTGGATAGGAACTCTTGTTCCGGTAAAAACTGGAGTACCACTCATAACTTCAGGAGAAACGCTGATAATTGAAGTATTGCCAGACATAGTTTTTTATATGTTCAAGTGATATTTTTTATTTTAACATTGATGTAGAATATTGCTAGTAATGACTTACAGAAGTAATAATACATATAGAGTAAAGATGAAATTATGCTAAAAACATTCAGAGCTTGGTTAAAAGGAAGTCGTTTAGAGTGGATTGATGATGTACCTGCATTGGGAGAAAAACTAACCCCAGTTCATGTTACATTGCTAGAAAATGAACAAGTTATAGATAAAAAAGCACGGGGACAGAGAATGGCTGAAATATTAGAAAAACTAGCTATGAGTCAAACTATGACTGATATTGACCCAATTCTATGGCAGCAAGAAACCCGTCAAGATCGTTCACTTCCAGGAAGATAAAACGTGCTGCTAGATAGTAATATTATCATCTACTCTGCTCAAGCAGAACACAATAAATTGAGAGAATTAATTGCTGAATATGCACCTGCGGTATCAGCACTTAGTTATTTGGAAGTTTTAGGCTATCATCAGCTTACCAAAGAGCAAATTCAGTATTTTGAGGAGTTTTTTCAAATTGCTGAAGTTTTACCCATCTCTCAAGATGTTTTAAACCAAGCAGTCATTTTGCGACAACAGAAAAAAATGACTTTAGGTGATGCTATTATTGCCAGCACTGCTTTAGTGTATGGGTTAATTTTAATAACAAGAAATACAGATGATTTTCGTTGGGTAACTCAACTAAGATTGTGGAATCCATTTGAATCTGATAAACCTAGTTGAGGGATGAGTTTGATCTGCGATCAATAAATTATTACCCATTCCCCATTTCCTATTACTTACCTGTTAATTTCACCAACCCAATACCACCAAAATACAACCCTAAAACCGCCCCTGCTAATAAACTTTGAGTTAAAGGATCAGTAGAAGGTGTTAACACCGCACCTAAAACCACTGCAACCATAATCACAAACCGCCAACCGGCTAACATTTGATTTGAAGAAACAATACCTAAATTACTTAACAATAATTGAATCACGGGAACTTGAAATGCTAAACCAGTGCTGAATAACAACAATAATACAAATTCAAAATATTTTTCAATTGACCATAGTTGTTCTACCACATCAGCACCGTAGCTAACAAAAAAGTTTAAAGCTGCGGGAATAAGTAGAAAATAGGCAAATACTAACCCACCCAAAAATAAAATACTCGAACCAAAAACTATCGGTGCTAATAAACGACGTTCACGACGAGTCAAACCGGGTAATACAAATTGCACAATTTGGTAAAGTATAAAAGGAGTGGCCAGCACTAAACCACTGTAACCCGCAACTTTTAAGGAGACAAAGAAATATTCTCCTGGTGCTAGTTGCAGAAATTTGATACCGTTTGCAGGAACTTCCAGTATTCGTACAAGTGGTTTAACAACGACAAAGCAACCAACCACACATACAGCTACAGCTATTAAAGAATAAAAAATGCGCGATCGCAATTCTTCCAGATGATCGAAAAACGACATTTCTACTTCATCTGGTAACTCATCTAAGGGATCAACTGCTGAGTTACTGTATCCTTCTTTGTCAACATTGGGAGAATTAATAGTATCTATGTCTGGTGATGATGTCATGAGTCAGTTTCTAGGCAACATTCCTTAACTATTTTATCTTCCAGCGCGACTAGCAACAGAGGTTTTCTTAGTTTTGGGAGATGGAGAGGAGCATTCGGACGACCATTATCAATTTTTATCCCAGGCTATTTTCCTGTAAGGGCGAAGCATTCGGGCAACAAATTATCAATTTTATGACCAGGCTATTTTCCTGTAAGGGCGAAGCATTCGGGCAACAAATTATCAATTTTATGACCAGGCTATTTTCCTGTAAGGGCGAAGCATTCGGGCAACAAATTATCAATTTTATGACCAGGCTATTTTCCTGTAAGGGCGAAGCATTCGGGCAACAAATTATCAATTTTATGACCAGGCTATTTTCCGAATGCTTCGCCCCTACTTCTCCTGTACTTACGTTTTGGTCTTATCACCCATCACCATTACTGCTGCGGTAATTTAGGTTGTTGTTCTGAGTATTTAGCTACTAAAGCGGAAATTGACGGATTATACAAACGCAGATAATTCCAATAGTTACCAAATACCAAGCGGACGTAATTTCTAGTTTCACCAAAGGGTATTTCTTCTACAAACTCATCTGGATCTTGTTTAGGCATGGTTCGTAACCATTTGGCTACGTTACCCGGTCCTGCGTTGTAACTGGCGATCGCTAACATGGAATTATTACCATATTGCTGATGGGTATGATCCAAATACCATGTACCCAACATAATATTATCATTGGGGTTTTCCAAATTGAGGTTTTTAATATCCATACCAATTTGTGGGGCTATCCATGCTGCGGTACTCGGCATTACCTGCATTAAACCCGTCGCACCAACCACTGATTTAATTTTTGGTTGAAACATTGACTCTTGTCTCATCAATGCTGTAACTAGCAGTGGGTTAAGTTGACGTGATAAAGACCATTTTTGTATTTCTTGGAAATAAGGAAACGGATAACGGGCTTGCCAATAAGTGATTTCTTTACTTAAAGCGGCAAATTCCGCTTGTTCCTCTGGTGTTTGTCGATCTTCTAATTTAGATATCTTAGCAATACCGATCAAATTTTCACCCTTTGCTAACCGCATCAACCCTTCTGTAAATTGTTCCGCTACGGTAGGCTGACTGTTATTTTTAAATGCTGTTTCCCACTCATACCAAGCATCTCGATCCTGTCCTAACAAATACAATTCTTTAAAGGTATCAGAACCCGCTGGAGGTACAGGACGTTGGGGGGGGATAATTTCTGGGTTCATTAAACGCAAGTTACTAAAATCACCTACATCTAAACCTAAAATACTAGCAGCCCGCCAAGCATAATAAGATTGGGGAAATTGACTCAATACATACTCGTAGGCTTTACGTGCATCTTCCTGTTTACCTAGTAGAGTTGCCCATTTTCCTACCCAAAAACTGGCTCTGGGAGCTAAAATACTTCTGGGATTTTCTGTAGCAATTGGTTGCGCCCACTGCCATGCACTTACGTAATCTCTATTTTTGGCTTTATTGAGGGCATTTTTCCAGCGATATTCTGCTGCTTCTTCAGAGTTGCTATATCTACCTAACAATAATTTCCAGGTTTCTGTAGCTGCCTGATTATCTTTAAGCGACTCTAGCAGTTTAGCTTTTTGTTCCAGTGCTTGGGGTGCTTGTTTGGGAAACTTATTAATAATTTGGTCAAGATAAGGTATGGCAGCTTTGCCAGGGGTGATTTCTGCTAATCTTAATAAAGCTGTTCCCGTTTCTTCATCATCGGGAAATTCTTGGATTTGTTGCTTATAAATAGCAATTGCTTGATCTCGTTTTTTATCTATTTGTAATCCTCGCGCCCTGCGATAAAGATTTTTAGCTGTTTTCGGAGCTTTTGTATAAGCACTGGCAGCCTTAGCAAATTCGTTATTATCCCAATATACAGAAGCGATGAGATCCCAATCTGCGGCTGTGAGTTGGGGTTGTTTAGCCAACTGATCTAAAATACCAGTAATTCCTGGCTCATCAGAGGCATATTTAGCTAAGATTAATTTTAACTTGAGTTGATTGGGGTTTTCTCGTAGGCGTTTGCGGATAATTTCCCAGGTGAGGGGATGGGAAGGAAATTGAGCGATCGCCTGTTCATGTAGCTTTGGCAACCCAATCAAATATATAGCTTTAACTACTGCTGCATCTTCAGGATAATCTTTTAACACTTTTTGCCGCAGATCGGAAGCTTGGCCTTTTTCACCTAGAATATCTTGTGCTTGGGCTTGTTTCAGTAAAATATACGGTGCTAAAACAGGATAGTCTTTCTCTAGACCTTCTAACAAACTCAAAGCTTTTTTACCTTGATCAGTTTCTATATAATCACTTGCTAACAGATAACGCGCCCTTTCCCGATCTGGTGAACTGCCATTCTCCGCAATTTCCGCAAGTTTTGCCGCCCGTTCCGGTAAAGATTGTGATGCCAAACGAAAGACAACCGACTGGGATTTATTAGCCTCAGATAATTTTTCAGGCTGACTCTGACTCAAGTTGAACCATTTACTCAAGGTTTTTCCAGCTTCTGGGGCTGATAACATACCCCCGACTAAAAAGGCACATAGTCCAGCACCAGCAATCAAATAAATTTGCTTGTTTTGTAGTTTTTTCAGCATGGATACCCGCTTTTAGTCTAGGCTCTAGAAAAGAAAAATGAAGAAAAATCAAGTCAGTTTTTTGCCACTTTAACACTATTGGCTGGAAATGTTGTAGCAGTTAGGCAAGATATGACTAAAAACCTGATTTTTGCCTAAGGGTAATTCATGAATATTGACAAAGGCTGTTTTGGTTTGAATTGTTACCAATTACAATCGCGGGTTATTCTCTTACGTCGAACTCAGGTTGTAGAGGGATGGGGTATTACGGCGATTTCCGATCAAGTATTTTCAGCATCTTGATGAATGTAATAACTTGTAAAATAAAATACTCAAAGTTTAAACAAAAAACAGTATTTATACTATCTTGCGGGGGGGGGGTAGGTGATATTATGTATGCAGTTGTTGAAAAATTGCACTTAATTGATTTCTACCTTTTCTAAAGACTTTCAGGAGATGGTAAGGGTAATTCATGTAGCTTGCTTCCCGAAGGGTATTACCCCTACATCAAAACCAGGTTTTTAGTCCAATCTTGGGTAAGGAAATCACCTCTACTAGGGATTTGAACATAAAAACCAGATTTTTAGTCCAATGTTGCATAAGTCTTAACAAAAAGAAGTGGGAAGACAATTTAAAGTCAACACCTCTAGACTCAAATTACTGTAGTTTTTAGTCTTGATAAATAAGGAGTTACAATGTCTTTACGTCCTTTTTTCATTGCTTCTAGCTTAATTCTGAGTCCCCTTGCTGCTATTGGTTTTGAATCAGCAGCCTTTGCTCAGAGTGTTAATATTATTCCTCTTAGTATCACCGTGCCTCCAACGCTTAACGTTACATTAGTGGCAACAAATAATGCTAGTAACTTACAAAACGCGATACAGTTAGCTCAAACAGGGTTACAGTCTACCAAAATTGCTGACTTTTCAGCTACAACTAACGCGTTTAATGGTGTAATCATAACTGCAAGCTCGACTAATAACGGTAATTTGAAAAATAGTAACAACGTCAGTATTCCATACAAACTTGGACTAACTACTCCCAGCAATCCTACTGCACCTAGTACTCCTACCTTTCAAACGTTAGGACAATTTTCTCATAATCTTTTAGGCGGCGATTTCGGTCTACACATTGAGATTAATAACCCAGGTAATATTAGTGCTGGAACATACAGTGATACCTTAACCTTAACAGTTGCCACTAGTAGTTAAACCTTTAATTTTAGGACTTACGTAAGATGTGACTGAAAACCTTATTCTTGCGTAGGGGTAATTCATGTAGCTTGCTTCCCGAAGGGTATTACCCCTACTTTCGTTCCCTTTTGCGTAAGTCCTGAATTGGGGAAACAATAAAAATCCAGTTCCCTCACCTTACTAAGGGGAGGGTTAGGGAGGGGTAAAAACATTTAATCTAACTGTATTTGATAACAATTAAATCATGAAACTCTCAATTCGGCATTTTTTTATCTTTATTTTTTTTGTAGTATTAAGTAGCATTTCACCAGCACTAGCCTTTAAATTAGAGCCAATTTCTAAAGTATTTGAACCAGCAGGGACAGGTGCAACCCAGTCTTATAAAATTATTAATGATACCTCAGAACAAATCGCTGTTGAACTGTCAATGGTAAAACGAAAAATCAGCGTAGAAGGTGAAGAAACCACTGAAAAAGCTGATGATGATTTTTTAGTTTATCCATCCCAAATGATCCTAACACCCCAAAGTGTACAATCTGTGCGAGTGACATGGTTAGGTAATCCTAACCCTGAAAAAGAACTAAATTATCGTATTATAGCTGAACAGTTACCAATTAATTTAAAAGATACCCAACAATCACAATCACAGGCAATAACAGCCGGAATCAAAATTACGTTTCGTTACATAGGATCGGTGTATATTCGCCCTAAAAATACACAATCTAAAGTTATCCTGAATGGCATTACTCATGAAAAATCAAAAGATGGAAATGATCTGTTAGTAATTACTTTTGATAATCAGGGTACTCGCCGTGCCATATTATCAGAATTAAATTTAAACTTAACTAGCGAAAAAGGAACTCAATTTACTCTCAAACCAGAACAATTAGAAGGTGTGAATAATGGGCTGATTTTATCAGGTAATCAGCGACGGTTTTCTATTCCTTGGCCTCAACAATTACCTATAGGCAAAGTCACAGGCACATTTACATTTAAAGATGTTGAATAATCAGGTGTAGGGGTAATACCCTTCGGGAAGCAAGCTACATGAATTACCCCTACAATTAATTACTCCTACAAAACAATAAGGTTTCTAGAACAATTTTGGGCAAGTGTTAATCATCTTTAAAAAGAGATTTCTGTCTTGAATGAAGCTAAGATTAAATCCGATTAAATTAAGACTATTTATCTTTTTTTCCTTCAGTTCTAGTTTATTTAATTCTACAGCCAGTTTAGGACAGGATTCACCTTCTCCATCGCCAAATATACCTCCCGAAAAGGAAAACCAAGACCCGAAATTTGAGGAAATTTTTAAAAAACCCCGTAACGAAAACCAGAGAGTCGTTGTACCATTTTTTATTGATGGACAACAAAGAGGACAGGTATTATTGACCTTGGGAAATATTCCCGCAGTTCGCATTCAAGCAGCACCTTTGTTAGCAGAAACAGAAAAAGTTATTCGTCCAGATACCCAAGCAAAACTGACAAGTGCGGTTGATACTCAAGGTAATTTAAGCTTAGAAGTTTTGCTAGAAAATGGCTTACCAGCAACTTTTGATCGCTCTAAATTAGAATTACAAATTCAAGTTACACCTGCTCAACGTCGTACTAATGTAGCTCAGTTAAATACTAGTAGATTACCTCCTGATATTGAAAAAGCGGTGCTTCCCAGCACTTTTAGCGGCTATGTTAATTTTCGCGCTGATAAAGATTATATTTGGTCTGATTCAGGACAAACAAATATAGGACTGCAACCTTTACGTTTGGCTGTAGATGGTACATTGAATTATCAAAACTGGGTGTTTGAGGGACGGGGCAATTTTACAGAAGGAAGAGAACCTGCTTTTACTAGGGGAGATTTGCGAGTAGTTAGGGATGCACCAGCACAAGCTTTGCGTTATGTAGTGGGGGATCTGTCTCTTCCCATTACAGGTTATCAAAATAGTCAGCCTCAACTGGGAATTTCTGTCGCTAAAAATTTTAGTTTACAACCTTATTTAGTCACTCGACCTATTAGCCAATTTGAATTTTTCTTAGAAAAAGATTCATCAGTTGATGTATTAGTTAATGGTAGATTACAACGGACTTTACAGTTACGAGCAGGACAACAAGATATCCGCGATTTACCTTTGAATGGGGGTACTAATGATGTAGAGTTAGTGATTAAAGATGATGTGGGTCAGGTGCAAAGATTGAATTTTTATAAACCTGTAGCGGGGGATTTATTAGCACCTGGAGTAAAACAATTTGCCTATAGTTTGGGTGTTCCATCTGCTGATAGTTCAGGCGATCGCACTTATGATTTTACTCAACCGATTTTGACTTTATCCCACCGTTTAGGTATAACTAATCAGTTGACTTTAGGCAGTTATTTACAAGCAGATTTCTATCAACAACTTGGCGGTTTAGAAGGAGTTTGGGCTACTAATTATGGTAATTTTAGCTGGGATATTGCTCTCAGTCACGATCAAAAATTAGGAATTGATTATGCTGCTAAGTTGCGTTATGAATATTTGCAAGTTGGGGCAAATAATCCATCTCAACGTTCCTTTCGATTAACTGTAGAATCTAAAGGCCGGAATTTTATGAGAGTAGGAGAAGCAAACCCACGTAATAATTTTTTATATGATATTACTGCTAATTATAGTCAAACATTATTCTGGAATATGAGAGGAAATTTTAGTACCAGATATCAGTTTGGGCGAGATATTCCTAATACTTATAGGGTTTCTCTTGGTCTCTCTAGGAGTTTCCGCAACGGGTTAAATGTGAATCTCAATCTCAGTCAAAATATTGATCAGACTGGTTTTGAAGAACAACGTGCTGACATTAGTTTTTCTTGGACTTTACCTCGAATACGTCAATCAATCCAAGCATCATCTAATATCAATAATAGAGGAGAACCTACTAATCGTCTAAATTGGAATTATAACCCGTTGCGAACTATCGGCACGCCAAAACCTTCCCTAAGTTTAACCCAAAATGGTCAAAGTTATAATTTGAATGGGCGATTATCTTATACAGGTTATCGTTTTGTTTGGGATTTATCTCATAATGCGGTTTTTGCTAGGGATGGAAATAATGCGATCGCCAATACAACTAAATTCAGTTTTGGTACTGCTTTGGTATTTGCTGATGGTTATTTGGGGTGGTCACGTCCTCTGAATAATAGTTTTGCTTTAGTAGTTCCCAAAAACAGTATTAAAGGTCAAGAAATTGGTATTAATCCTATTTCCGGTGGTTATACCACCCGCATTGATAATTTAGGATTTGGTGTAGTGCCAAATTTAAGTCCTTATAATATTTCTAATCTCATAATTGATACAGTTAATTTACCTATAGGAATAGATGTAGGCGATCGCGTCATCAAAGTTTTGCCAAGTTATAACAGTGGTACATTAGTGCAAGTGGGAACAGACGCTACTGTTTTCTTGCGAGGACAGTTATTAAATGCTAATAGTGAACCTATTTCTTTAGGATCAGGACAAATTGTTGCTGTGGGCGATCGCAATTGGCAACCAGTTACTATCTTTACTAATCGATCAGGTAAGTTTGCTACCTCTGGATTAAAACCAGGACGCTATGAAATACGCTTATTTACTGATCCTCCAGCAGTGATTCCCTTGGAAATTCCATCTGATGCTAAAGGCATATATGATACAGGTACACTGAAAATTCCTTCCAAGTAAGTTTAAATATCAAATTTTTACCCCCCTTAATCCCTCACAGGGGTAGGTTTTTAATATTATCTGTTGAGGCAGGACCACCGAAGACAAGGAGGTATTGTAGACAAGGAAGATTTTATACAAAAAATGTACTTCTGCTTCGCTCAGTACAAGGTCTGTTTAGCCTCAGTTTTTGTTACCAATTGTATATTTTTGTTACGTATTTCCTCCCTTGTCACCTTGTCTGCCTTGTCCTCCAAGTCTTGCCCTCACGACAATGTAAAATACCTACCCTTGTGAGGGGTTAGGGAGGGGTTAAAACATCTTTTCAGTAAACCTTATTTTGGTAACAACTTCAAAGAATCACAAAAACCACTGATACTCTTAGTTAGAAATTTTTGCATTTTTGTAGTGGTTTCTGCACTGACTTGATATAATCTTCTATCAACTAAAAAGATTCTTTGTTTAACAATTTTATCCCCTGGTTTAGTATAGTTAACTTCTTTGCCAAAATGACCTTCTAAACTCATTTGTTCTTCACTAATTAAAGTTCCTTTGGCATTTTCTAAAGCTGTTTTCTTGCCAGTATCTATCGCTGCTTCAACCTGATTATTACGTTTTAATAGTTCAATGTATTCTTCTGGATAGTCAATATAAGCAACTGTGTATTTTACATCTTCCTGGGGGCGTTCAACAGTAAATAAATTCACCTCAATTTCGCCAGTTTTATTTTTGATTTTTTGTTTTGTCACTGTGGGTGAACCAGGAAATAAAATACTAAATCCTCCTTCTTGGGAAGAAAAGACTTGCCATATAGATTTTACTGTTGTTTGTGGTTGATTGGCTAATGTAGGTTGACTAATTAGAGAACCACTCAAAAAAATAGATGCTGCCAGGGTGTAAGGTATGATTTTAAAGTTCATATCTAAATTTAGTAATTCCATTGATTGAGAATAACAAACTGATTGGCAAGTGTAAAGTTTGCTATTTGGATATTAGCAATAGCTTTAACAATATTTTGATAACTCATGTTTTTCGATCCGTCGGCATTTTGGTAAATTGCCAAAATACCAGGATGTAATGAGTTAGCCTGATGCAGTGTGTGAAATTCATTGCAGTTACGTGTTAGCAAAACTCGTTCTTGTTGTCTAGCATAGTCTAATACAATAGACCTCTCCAAAATAGAATGTATTAATTTGTCATAAGTTGTAGGGGCGAAGCATTCGGGCGACAAACTATCAATTTTATGAAAAGGCTATTTTCCGAATGCTTCGCCCGTACAGGAGTCAGGAGAAAGAATTTATTTTCCTCCCCTGTTCCCTTCTTTCCAAATAACAAATGATTTTACATTTTCCCTAATTCGGGAGTTCTACCTTTTAAACCGATCATTAATTTAAGTGCAAAGATTTTCAACATTGGGACTCGCTGCATCAACCATAAACCTAAACGGCGAATAACTACCACAGGTAAGATGTTATTAGAAAATACCCGATCTAACAAATCGGTAAAACCTAAAATTGCCAAATTCTCTTTTTTTCGCCACCGTTCATATTGTTTGAGAACTTCAATTTTACCAATATCTGCACCGTTTTGGTGTGCTGTTTGGATAATTTCAGCTAAAGCAGCAGCGTCACGAATACCTAAATTTAAACCTTGTCCACCGACGGGATGACAGTTGTGTGCAGCATCACCAACTAAAGCTAAACGGGGGAGAACATAGCGATCGCTCTGCATTAATTGTACCTGAAAAATAAAGCGATCGCCTAATAATTCTAATTTACCCATCTGACTACCATACCGCTGAGTTAGTTCAGCTAAAAATTCTTCATCACTTAACGCACACAAAGCTTTTGCTTCTTCATGGGGTGCTGTCCAAACAATGCGACATCTGTTACCAGGTAAAGGTAAAATTGCAAAAGGTCCACTTTGCCAAAATTTCTCATAAGCTGTATAGTTATGAGATTTTTCTGGTCTGACAAAAGCGACAATACAAGATTGCCAATATTTCCAACCTTTAGTTTTAATTCCCGCAGCTTCTCGAATTTTGGAACGTGAACCATCAGCAGCTACTAACAATTTAGTTTTAATTTGTTGCTGTTCACCGTCAACTTTAATATTCACATTCACTATATCTTTTTCATTTTGTGTGGTGACAACTTCTGCTGGACACAAATAAGTTACATTTGCACAATTTTTTACCAATTCTTGTAAAGGTTCTAACAGGGCAAAATGTTCTGCTACATAACCTAATTCTGGTGTTTGTGTGTCTATATCAGCAGTTTGAAATTTCACCACATCGGGATAGTCAGCATCAGATAAAAATACCTGTCTATATTTAGCAATATTAGGTAGAATTTTATCCCAAATGCCAATTCCTTGAAAAATGCGGGCTGATAACATATGTACAGCATAAGCTTGACCTTTAGCTACTGCGGCTGATGTCACCCTAGCTTCGATTAGCAGTATACTTAAACCAGAGTTCTTTAAAGCAGCAGCCAAAGTTAAACCAACTATACCACCACCGACTATCACCAAATCATAATCATATCCTGGTTTGTCTGTGGTTGTGTGGGGGGGAGTGAGAGTTTGAGGAAGCTGAGTGAGTGACATTGTGAAGATAGATGTGAAGATAGATGAAGGTGTTTTATCTATTATTTTTACGCAAGTCTCTGAATAGAGCAAGTTGAGTAGAAAAATTACCCGCAAAATGAGTCTATGTCTTACAGCGAGTTTAGTTTAGCTAAAGCCAAACAAGAGTTTGAATTAACTACTTGATCAAGAAGATGTGGTATAATAATTAGAATAATTGCTAATTAATCATTTAACAAGTAGATTACAGTGAGTAAAGCAATGAATCCAATAAGTGATTTGTATTCTATTTATGAAGTTGATAATGAAAAATGGTTAGAACAAACTCTAGAATTATTAAAAGAAAAGCGACTAGATGCTCTAGATTTAGAGCATTTAATTGAGGAATTAGAAGCAATGAGTCGTCGAGATAAATTGACTGTTGAGAGTTTGTTAGAACAAATAATTAGACATTTATTACTGCTGCAATATTGGGAAGAGGAATATCAATATAATGCCAATCATTGGCAAGCTGAAATTATCAGTTTTAGAACTCAAATCAATGAATATTTGACTAAAAATCTAAGAAATCATTTACAAGAAAATCAAGATAAAGTTTATCAGAAAGCCTTAAAATATGTCAGTAAAAAAACAGGTATGATGATTCAATTTCCTTTAGAATGTCCTTATACTCTGGAACAATTATTAGATGAAAATTGGCTACCATAAGGGAAGAATTCAGGAGTCAGGAGTCAGGAGTCAGGAGTCAGGAGAAAGAATTAATTTTTCAACTTTTGCCTCTTGCCTTCTTGCTGTCACCTGTCACCTATCACCAGTCACCTACAACCTATTAAGCCATACTTAAAGCCATGAGATTTTCAGACATTTCAAAATTAGCGGTGACATTTTGGACATCATCTAAACCTTCCAAAATATCAATTAATTTGAGCAGCGATTTAGCTTGATCAGCATCTGTGACTTCAACTTGATTTCCCGGAATCCAACGTAATTCTACATCTGTAACATTAAAGTTTTTCGCTTTCAATGTTTGACTCAGTTTCTCTAAATTTACTACTTCAGTAAAAACTTCAGCTTTGTTATTTTCAATCATTTCATAAGATTCAGCATCAGCTTCTAAAGATGCTTCTAACAAATTTTCTTCATCAACCACATCTTCAACAACACACACACCTTTTTGGGAAAACATCCAACTCACACAACCTGTTTCCCCCAAATTTCCGCCATTTTTACTAAAAGCAACTCGAATATCAGCAGCGGTACGATTACGATTATCTGTTAAAGCTTCAATTAAAATTGCTACACCACCAGGACCATATCCTTCATAGCGAATTTCTTCTAAATTGGTGTTATCACCTGCAAAAGTACCTGCACCTTTAGCGATCGCTCTTTCAATGTTATCATTAGGAATACCCGCAGCTTTCGCTTTATCAATCGCTGTCCGCAACTGAAAATTTCCCGCTGGATCTGGTATCCCACTCCTAGCAGCAACTATTATCGCCCGCGATAGTTGGGTAAAGATACTTCCCCTTTTCGCATCTACTACCGCTTTTTGACGCTTGATATTTGCCCATTTACTATGTCCAGCCATAACTTAAAAAATATTAACACTCTACTCCAAGATAGAATATAACGTCACTGTAAATTCTTCCAAAGCCTGAAAACTTCCTACCTGCCAACTACGCTCAACAGTATCAGGTATAATCTCAGTAATAGGTATATCCTCAAAATAGGGACTTTTTTCAGACTTGATATATTTCCCATCTTGCAATAAATAAATAGACAACTTACCACTATCAAAAATCCATAATTCAGGAACTCCAATAGCCTGATAAGCATCCAGAGTTGTTTTTGATGTCACATCAGTTTCTATTGCTAAATCTGGTGGTGGATCATCTGGTTGTAAACGCCGTTTACCTATCATTTGTTGATAATTTTGAATATAAAAACAAGCATCTGGTTCTACCCCTGCTATACCTATTTTTTTAAAGGTTGTTGAACCAAAAGGTTGATATTTAATTCCTTTTGCTTTCAGTAATATTTTGACGATATCAGAAATTAAATCTTTGGGAATTTCATGTTCAGGAAGAGGCACCATAATTTCTAAATTACCTTGAATATAAGCAATTCTGGAATTTCTTTTTTCTCCTAATTCTTTTAAAATCGCCTCAAATTCATCCCAGCTAACATCGGGAATGGTAACTTTACTACCGGGTGTTAGCTGCATTTTACTAACGGGTTTAAAAACGGGAATAGCTACACTCATATAAAGGAGGTAATAGGAATTTAATACTATCCATTAAGTATCTATTATAACAAACTTTTTAAAGTTATTCTAATTTCTGTTTTACTGTCAATATCTGGGTGACAAAAACACTTAATTTTAATTTGATCTTGATCTCTCAGAATTGTCTGACAAATTAATGTACCAGATTTATTATCACTTGTGATAATTTCTGAAAATTTACTATATTTATTTTCTTCTAATTTCTTTCTTTCAGAGAATGTTTGATAAAATAAAATTCCTTTAAAATCTATATATATTTCTTCTTCATGATAACCTTGTTTGGGATTTAAGTTTTTCCAGATTCTTTCTACTGTTGACTTTTCATCAAAATAGTTTAATTCTTGAATACATACCTTCTTCAATTTTGCATTATAACTTTTTTCTTCAATTTCAATTATTTCATTTTCAGCTACAGGAATTTCAATAATAAATTCTTGTTTTGATAAAGCTTTGTGAAATTCATCTCTCAAATTACGCACATCGCGTTTATTACCTTTACTCATCGTCACCCTCTTCTTCCTGAACATAAATATAATCAGTCAGAATGCGAAGTGATTTATCTAAGTTATTTTCAACTTCTCGAAAATTTCTAAAATAAATACCATAATCACCGCTTTCATAGTCTATAATTTTATCACCTGTGAAGAAATAAACACCGACTTTTTCCTTTGCGATAGATACAGATGAATCAACATAGTATAATTTATTATCTTCGATAATTTTCTCTACATTTACACCATGTTGATTTTTCAGAACATCCAAATATATATAGTTATTAATAGCATTAGCTAAAATTGAACTATGGGTTGTGATTAATACTTTATTTCTGGTTTCGTTTTGGATGAACTGGATTAAGATATTTAATAATTTAATCTGATTTTCTGGATGTAAATTCACTTCCGGTTCATCTATCATTAAGAAATTATTTTTTTCTTCCGCCCAATATTTAAAATATGTATCCAAAAGTGTTAACTGGTTGACAGAAGAAGAAGCTAAATACATTGGCAAAAGTTCGTCAACAGAACTTATTTGAAAATAAAATTCTGCTGCTCCAATTCCTTCTCGACGAATAATTTTTATTTCACCTCCAAGAATTTCTTGTAGCTGTTCAGAAAGATGTAAATAATGATCCTCAATATTTGCATCATACATTTCTAACAGTTTTTGAATGACTTGATTAATAGGTTTTGTATATGGTCTTTGAAAAACATCTAATTCTTCTAATTCAGCTAATTTAATCTTCTCTTTAGTACGAGATCGAGGGCGTTCTAATAAATCTACAAGTTTTTTGATATCTTGTTCACGTTTTTTTCTTTCAAAGTCAATAATATAAAGATAGAAGTTAGGAAAGAAAATTCTGCTTGCAGGTAAGAAAAAAGTCTCATGCTTGTGTTTTAGCATAGTTTTAATTATTATGTCAATGAGAATAGACTTTTTTTGGTTGAGTAAATTTCTGTCCAAAAATCTCTTAGGAAAGATTTCCTGAAAACTATCTGGTAAGTCCTTTTCTTCAAAAGAGTATATCAAATCACCTTGATCTTTTTTGATTTCTATGTACTCTAATGAATTTTCTTCCTCATCTTTTTTTATATAGACAGTAGTTTCAATTTTCTCATCTTTTAATTCAGATATTTCATAATCAAAATTAATGGCAATTTTATTAAAATTAAAAATTGTTGCTTCTTTTCCAGTATTGAATATTTCTTTTTTTGTCTCTTCTTGTAAAAAGTTGCTGTATCTACTTAATATTTTTCCTATTAGTTCAGGAGTAACTTCAACCTTATTAACATTTTCAACTATTTCATTATCAATAATCTCTAAATTTTCCAATGCAAATTTATTAATTATATCTTGATTAAAAATCGCCCACAATAACTGAGCAACATAACTTTTACCACTATTATTTCTGCCAACAAATACAAAAAAATCCTTAGATAAATCAATGGCTTGAGTATTATTTTTAATAGGTCCTAAATTTTTGATGATCAATTTCATATAAGTTCTACCTCTCAACTAATATACTCATAACTCAAGTCTACCAAATATTCAGGTGGGCAATGCCCACCATGAGATTTTAAAGGTATTTACAAGCTACTAAACCTTAAACTTCTCCGTGATCCGCTTCATTGCTTCTTCCACATTTTCCCGACTGTTAAACGCGGAAATACGGAAATAACCTTCACCCGCAGCACCAAAACCAGAACCCGGAGTTCCCACAACATTCACAGTTTGTAGCAATTTATCGAAAAATTCCCAACTGGTTAAACCATGAGGTGTTTTCACCCAAACATAAGGTGCATTGACTCCACCATAAACTGATAAACCTGCGTTGGTGAGTTGTTCACGGATAATTTTGGCATTTTCTAAGTAGAAACTTACCAAAGCTTTGGTTTGTGCTTGTCCTTCCTCAGAATAAACCGCTTCTGCACCACGCTGTACAATGTAGGAAACACCATTAAATTTGGTAGACTGACGACGGTTCCATAATTTCCACAATTCTACATCAGAACCATCAGCAGCTTTAGCTTTTAAGGTTTTGGGAACGACGGTTAACGCGCATCGTGTACCAGTGAAACCTGCATTTTTGGAGAAAGAACGAAATTCAATGGCACAATCTCTAGCGCCTTCAATTTCATAGATAGAATGGGGAAGACTAGGATCGGTGATAAATGCTTCGTAAGCAGCGTCAAAGAAAATAATTGATCCGTTAGCTTTTGCGTAGTTTACCCACTCTTGTAAATGTTCTTTGGTTGCGATCGCACCGGTGGGGTTGTTGGGAAAGCACAGATAAATTAAATCTACTTTTTCCTTGGGTATTTCTGCGGTAAAGTTGTTTTCTGCGGTGACTGGGAGATAAACTAAACCTGCATATTCGCCTTTTTCGTTAGCTTCTCCAGTATTACCCGCCATCACGTTAGTATCTACGTAAACGGGGTATACAGGGTCAGTAACAGCAATTTTGTTATTTTTGCCAAAAATCTCTAAAATGTTGCCTGTATCGCATTTAGAACCGTCAGAGATGAAGATTTCATCAGCTTCTACATTCGCGCCTCTAGCTTGGAAATCTTGAGCAGCGATTTTTTCCCGTAACCAAGCATAACCTTGTTCTGGTCCGTAACCTTTGAAAGAAGAGCGATCGCCCATATCTTCCACTGCCTTAATCATTGCAGTCCGGCAAGCTTCTGGCAAGGGTTCGGTAACATCACCAATACCCAAACGGATGATTTTCGCATCGGGGTTAGCTTGGGCGAAAGCATTTACCCGTCTTGCAATTTCGGGGAATAAATAACCGGCTTTTAGTTTCAGGTAGTTGTCGTTAACAGTAGCCATTCTAGATTTTGAAGAAACGCACTAAAATAGCTTACTGTAATTTAGACAATGCCAATTTGACTTTTAACGTAGTTCACACCAGCTAAAAGCAGGTACAATCAATTTGATTTTTCCTCTATCTTGAACTAATATCAATAATTCAACAAGCTCTGTTACCGCAAGCTTTGTTACCACTGACGCTCACGGCGAAGCCTTGCATAATTTTAATGCACAATTTTAATTTTCATCATCCTCAATCCCTTGATTTATCTATGCAAATTCCCTTACAGTATCATTGTCTTTAACATTTCTTTACAATAGGTTCTGGTAAATCACGTACATACCACCTAAGTAAAGGATAATCAGAGCTAATCCATCCCAGGTAATATACATACGTGAACGACTAACAGCATGATAAATTAATCCTGTGATGGCCACGGAAGTCATGATCATCCCAACAACGGCAGTGAAAATATGTATCTGACTGATATTTGCCCACAAACTACCCTGTAAATACACCAAATCATAAAAGCCCAAAATTGCTAAATTAGTGATATTTGAACCAAAAACGTTAGAAACTGCTAAATCTACGGCATTAAGGCGTACTGCTGCCAGGGATGCCACGACTTCCGGTAATGATGTAGCTGTAGCCAGTAAAAGTGCGCCAATAAAACTTTGTCCTAAACCTGTAACTGCGGCAACGCGATCGCCTAAAAATGCTAACCACACACCCAGTATGACAATCATTACCGAGAGAATGATAAATCTGCGATATGCTTGCACAGGTGTAATATGTTGATATTGAAAAACCTCTGCTTCTTCTTCTAATACTTCTGCACGTCTTCTGGTTTCAAATTGGGCAATTATCCGGGCGCTGACAAAATAAAGTAATAGTAAAATCACGCTAGGAATACCCACCCATCCCATAGCTAAATTAGTATCTGTTTTTCCCAACAGCATTCCCGCAGCTGTAATACCCAGCATTCCACAACCTAAACTTGCTGCTAAACCGTGACTAATTTGCGCTCGTTTCAATAAGGGATCAGGACCGTTGTAAATATCGAGTAATGCTAAAATCAGCAAATTGAAAAGACAACTGCCCAAAATGCCACCTACAGCTAAGTCTGGAGAATTAAACATCACTATGGCACTTGTACCTGTGGCTAATTCTGGTAACGATGTCACACCCGCTAACAAAATTGTACCTACCCAAGTCCGCCCCAGTCCGGTTTTTTCTGCCAAAATATCAGCACTTTGGGAAAGCCATGTTCCCACAGCAATGACTAAAGCAATGCACACAATAACTTGAAGGAATAGCAGCATAGTTAGTTATATTCTGTACCAGATTAATCTGCAATCTGCTGTATGAGTGTTAAACTTAATGTTTTACAAAAATTTTCAATTTTAATTTTTAACGTGGTTCATCTGGTATTTGATATGGTGCATCAAGATATTAAAACTCAACGCATTTCAATTATTATACCTACTCTCAATGAAGCCAATAATATTAAAGCAGCAATTACCAGCACTCAATCAAGTACAAATGTGGAAGTCATTGTTGTTGATGGTGGTTCAAATGATGGTACACCTACTATTGCTCAATTTTTAGGTGCAACTGTAATTTCTTCTGCTCCTGGTCGTGCTATACAAATGAATACAGGTGCAGCGATCGCTAGTGGTGAAATTCTCCTGTTTCTTCATGCTGATACTCTTTTACCTCAAGGTTTTGATACTATGATTCGTACCGCATTACAACAACCTGGAATTATAGCTGGTGCTTTTGCTTTGCGAATAGATGCACCTCATTGGGGTTTGCGTTTGGTAGAGTGGGGTGTAAAGTTGCGATCGCATTTTTATCAATTACCCTATGGTGATCAAGCTATTTTTTTAACTAAAATCGCATTTGCAGAAGTTGGTAATTTTCCCCAAATACCTATTATGGAAGATTTTGAACTGATTACCTGTTTAAAACGTATAAGTAAAGTTCAAATAATTGACGTTCCTGTAATTACATCACCCCGGAGATGGTTAAAAAAGGGAATTTTTAAGACTACCTTACTTAATCAAATTATCGTTCTTGCTTATTTATTAGGTGTTTCACCAGAACGCATCCGTAAATGGTATAACAATTACCCTTTGATATGGTAATCATGGCAACATTATTATTTAGGGCTTGCTGAAAAAATGCAAAACCCAGATAAATCAAAGGGTTGAGGCTGATAAACAGGAAAATAAGTGTAAAGATATAGCGTCTACAGCCTCAAAAACCTTGCACTTTTGTTGAGTTCGAGAGATGAAAAACAATTTTCAAATTTCCTCCTGACTCCTGACTCCTGACTCCTGACTCCTGACTCCTGACTCCTGACTCCTGACTCCTGACTCCTGACTCCTGACTCCTGACTCCTGACTCCTGACTCCTGAATTCTATTTCATGTTAGTTCATTCTTCCAGTGATTTGGCAGGAACTTCAATTGCTGTTACATCAATTGTACCTTCTGGTGCAAAGCGGCTAAATTGACTATTTTTTACTAATAGCTGTTCTCCGCAATTTGGACATTGCACTTGGCTATTATTTAAACTTGTTATTTCACATCCACAAACCGGACATTTGTCAGTAACTAAGTTTCTTTTTAGCCACCAGCGAAATCCAAAGAAGGCGACAATTGGTATTATTAATAACAGTCCAAAAATAATTAGTAAGGAATTCACTAACCAGCCTAAGCCTAAGGATGCTAATAACCAGGCTACTGCTAATATAGTCAGCCAAGGACGCAGTTTATCAAGATTTTGTTGGAAGTTATTAAGGTTCATTTCTTAAATTTTTCTACTCTATTCTTATTTTAGTTATCAATTATCAGTGGGAACAGGTAATTGGTAACTGGTAATTCAATGAAAGGATTTTGGATTTTGGTGAAGCAGTGCGGTCTTGGGGGTTTCCCCCATGAGCAACTGTTGAACCCGCAGGGATTGTTTCTGTCAATTCCAATCTAAAATCGAAAATTTTTCTCCCCAGTCACCAGTCACCATTCCCCAGTCTCCTTACAATAGCAACATTATTAACTGTTTAAATATTCTAAATCTGTTTTTACCATATTTTCCAAAAGTTGCTCAAAACTCACTTTTGGTTCCCAACCAAGCTTGTTTTTGGCTTTACTGGGATTAGCTACCAGTTGAAAATGTTCATCTGCTCGTAATAAATTAGTATTCACAATTACATATTTTTCCCAATCCAGTCCTACACAATCAAAAGCAGTAGCAATTAATTCCCTGACACTGTGGAGTTTACCTGTACCAATTACATATTCTTCTGGCTCGTTTGCTTGTAGCATTCGCCACATAGCATTCACGTGATCTCCGGCAAAACCCCAATCTCGTTGAGCATCCAAATTACCCATTTCCAAGGTTTGAGCTAAACCCAATTTAATTTTAGCTACCGCCAAAGAAACTTTACGGGTGACAAACTGAGGCGGACGCAAAGGGGATTCATGGTTATATAAAATACCACTACAGGCAAATAGACCATAACGTTGTCGGTGATGTACCATCGTCCAATGAGCGTGTAATTTTGCTGCTGCATAGGGATTTTTGGGACGAAAGTGAGTTTCTTCATCTTGGGGAGCAGTAGTCACATCACCAAACATTTCCGAACTACTAGCTTGATAAAACCTTGTGGATAAACCAACTTGGCGAACTGCATCTAATAATCTAGTAGCAGTACCTGTAATCAGATCAAGAGTTCCCAAAGGATCATTCCAAGAGTCGGGAACGAAACTAGGAGCAGCTAAATTGTAAATTTCCTGGGGTTGTAGTTGTTCAACAGCAGTTAATAAACCCGCAGCATCTCTTAAATCAACAGTGTAAATTTTTACGTTATCTGCTAAACTTCCTAATTTTGACAAGTTAGTTTGTCTATGGGGAGATACCAAACCGAAAACTCGGTAATTTTGATTAAGAAGCAAATGGCTCAGATAGTAGCCATCTTGACCTGTAATGCCTGTTATGAGGGCGGTCTTGATCATAATGAGGGATATAAATAATATGTATTACAACTATCACTAACTAAAATATAAAATTATAGCAGTATACAATCAGATATGCTCACTGCTGGCAATTTTTCGCTAATTAAACCTACTTATAGCCTATCTTGATCATGGTACTAGAAATTCAAGTTTTTAATTTTACTTCATATTCGCAGTCATAACTATATTGAATAATTACTCTTTTTTTGATGTTTTTAGTCTCCTTAACGGAAATGACCCAATTAGAGCAAGCAATCACAACCAATCTTTTAACGGTTTCATCAGATACAACCGTTGCTGAGTCCATATTGCAGATGAGTGCAGCACGGGCAAGCTGTTCCTTAAAAGATGATGATGATCAATTGATCTGGCT
The DNA here is from genome assembly GCF_014696235.1 of Sphaerospermopsis sp. FACHB-1194. Taxonomy (NCBI): domain Bacteria; kingdom Bacillati; phylum Cyanobacteriota; class Cyanophyceae; order Nostocales; family Aphanizomenonaceae; genus Sphaerospermopsis; species Sphaerospermopsis sp. FACHB-1194. Next base: position 45,467 of record NZ_JACJPU010000002.1, read on the forward strand.
TGTCACCCATAAAAGCCTACGTCAGCTGCTGCATCCAGTAGATTTACTGCGATCGCAGTAAATAAAAATATCCAATTTATCAGCGATCTACCCAAACCTGGTAGTTGTATGAAAGTAGATGAGCCTATCTTTCGTCGCATTATAAATAATATTGTTTCTAATGCAGTTAAGTTTTCTCCTGCTAACAGTAAAATCATTTTACGTGCCAATTATCTAGCAGATGATTCGGCAAAATTCGAGATTATTGACTTTGGATCTGGAGTTAAAAAAGAACTGCAAGAAAAGATTTTTAATAAGTATGAAATAGGAACTATGGTTAATAATACCAATCAAACCGGTTTAGGATTGGCATTTTGTAAAATGGCGATCAAAGCTCATGGAGGCAAAATAACATTGCAGGATAACCATCCTCAAGGCTCTATTTTCACAGTTGAAGTTCCAGCAGTTTGTACATCTGTATAAAAGACAAAATACAACAGTGATCAATTGATAATTGATAATTGTTTCATGCAAGGCTTCCGCCGTGAGCGTCAGCCGAACGGTTTATAACCTCCGCTTACAAAGGGTAAAAAAAAGCCAAAAATTCCGCTTTTTACAGCCTCAGTCTAATAACAATAATTTTCAATAAACTACTTTGACAGAAAAAATATAAAATATTCATAATCTAAGATTTATAATTATCCTGAATCGGCTAATAACAAGGGTAATTAAAGATGGGCTAAAACAGGTTCTATAACATCTCTTTAAATATTGTAAAAATATTTTGGCTGCCTCATCTGCCTTAGTTCAAGAGTCTGTTTTTACCATGAAATATCACTTAACAGGCAAGTAAAAATTATGGATTTGTCAAATTTTACGACACTAAAAAACTTAGAAGCAGCTTTCGGTGGAGAATCGATGGCAAATCGTAAATACCTGTTTTTTGCAAATGTGGCACGTAAACTGGGTTTTACAGACTTAGCGAAGCTTTTTAAGGAAACAGCAGATCAAGAAACTGAACACGCTTTTGCACATTTTGAGTTATTACATCCAGAACTGGTTGTCAAAGATGCAGCTAGTTTAACTGATGAACAAAAACGGGAAATTATGTCTCGTTGTTTGTCTTTGGCAATTGAAGGGGAAACCTATGAATACACTACCATGTATCCTGATTTTGCTGCTGCTGCTCAAAAAGATAGAGATAATCCCGCAGCGGAAGAATTTCTCAAACAAGCTCAAGAATCTAGTGAACACGCTAATACATTCCGCGCCGCAGCACACCGTTTTGGGTTGCTCAAATTCATTGAAAATTATCACGCAGATCGCTACGCTGAAGCTTTAGAAGTATTAAATGGTGGACAAGCTGTAACGAGAGTCGCAGGTGAAGATCCCGCAACTCAAAAATGGATTTGTAGACAGTGCAGCATGATTTATGATCCTGTTGTTGGTGATCCTGATTCGGGTATTGCACCTGGTACACCTTTTGTAGAAATTCCTGATGATTGGAGTTGTCCTATTTGCGGTGCTACTAAAAAGACTTTTAAACCTCTTGAAGAAAAAGTTGCTGCTTAAATTAAACTTAGCAATGTTAAACCCTTACAGGAGATGTCTTAACTACTCTGTCTACAGCTATACATCCCCAACCAAAATACCCTAAAAAAGAGAGTGGGAGGAGGCATTACCAAGCGCCATTCTCTCCCACTCTACTATTTGCTGCTGAAGCGATTCGGGAATATACACATAACGCTAATCGTTAAATTAGGGGGGTAATTTATATAACGATAACGTTTCTACTCAGTGAGTATTCCTATTGCAGCAAACGATCATTTTATTTAATTGTCCAACAAACTTAACAAGAATCAGAAACTAATTTTTTTAATTTTTTAGCAACTGTCTTGCTTTCGTTTGTCTAATTTAATTTAACTTGCTTCTCTAGCTTGTGGTTGCCAATTTGGCATTTTTCTAGCTAGAAATTTAGAAATTTTTGCTCGTTCATTGCTAACACTTGATCAGAGAGACTTTGAACCATACACCTGATAAAAGTTATAGCTAAAAACTAAGATAATGTGAGTAAAGCACTAGGGGGTAATACCCATCATCCGCATTTATGTTTGGTTTCCGTCGTTTTTAAAACACTTAATTTGTGATTTGATAACTGATTTGTAAATCATTTTACCATGCAAGATTTATTGTTTTGTATGAGGGGTTTAACCCTTCATTTACAGAGAAACCCGACTGATTTGAGTATGTGAGTAGTCGGGAACTGCTGTATATGAGTGATGAGATGGAAGAATATTGTACCTAATCAGCGATCGCCCACCGCACATAAGGACGAGAGGCCGTAATAGTTTTGTAGGTAATTTCCTGAGCAGGAGCGTTAATTTTTCGCAAATCTACCCGAAAATAGGCTTTTTTATTTTTAAATTGTGCCGTGTAGAATTTATATTCTTGATTGCGAGTTTGTCCAACACAGGAAGCGTAGTTACTGCGTAAAGGTGCAACAAATTCTACAAATTGCTTATTATTAGAAGCAACTAATTTAACTGAATCTGCAAAAGCTTTAGTATCTGCAATTACTGTATGTTCTGCACCTCCTTCATAGGGTAGAGTTATCCACCATAAACCAACTGTTTGCGGACAAGTTCCGCTGGTGCGTTGTACATTGAGTTTAACATTAGGTTCAGCTATTGGACCGGGTGTGGTTTGCGCTGAAATTGGATAAGAAACTGTTGCTGCTGCTAATAAAGAAGCAACAATCACAGCAAGTTTTTTAGGTTGTAATATATTTTTCATCTGCTTTGTTACTGGCCTATAATTATCTAGACGGAGTATTTCAATCATTTGTGTCTGGAATGTTTAATGTTTAATGTTTAATTTCCTCGCTATCGTGTGTTCAGTTACAGTTCTATTTAGAGAAATCAGGCAAAAATAGAGATTCATACAGAGTATTACAGGTAAATGAAGTAAACAAGCCAGTGAAAAATATTTACATCAAAAAATTTTACTCCTGACTGCTGTAAGGGCGTTCGCGAAGCGTGCTGGAAGCATCAGCATTCGGGCGATAAATTATCAATTTTGCTCACAATTTTTTGGTAAGGGCGAAGCATTCGGGCGATAAATTATCAATTTTTATCACAGGTTATTTTCCGAATGCTTCGCCCCTACTTCGCCCCTACGACTCCTGAATTATTACAATTATGCTGCTGTTTCATGAAACCTCGAATTATTGTTTGTGGCTTAGGACGGACTGGATATAAAATCTTTCGTTTGTTGAGACAACAGGGTGCGTTAGTTGTTGGTATTCATCGCAGACCCATAGCTGGTGAAGCAACGGGAGATGTAATTATTGGTGAATTTTGTGCAGCTTCTACCCTGCAAGCAGCAGGAATTGACCAGGCACATACTTTAGTGATTGCTACTGCTGATGATGCAGTAAATTTGTCAGTGATGATGCAAGCGCGGGTATTAAATCCTAATATTCGCATTATCAACCGTTTTTATAATACTAATTTAGGTGAACGTTTAGATCACACTCTTATAGATCATTTAAGTATGAGTGTTGTGGGGTTGGCTGCACCAGTATTTACATTTGCAGCTTTAGGAAATAAAGCCATAGGACAAATCAAATTATTTGAGCAAACTTGGCCAATTCAAGAAGAATATATTGATGAAAATCATCCTTGGCGTGGTCAAAAAATAAGTGATTTGTGGGAAGATAAATCACGGATGCTGATTTATTATTTACCTGTTTTTGGGAAGATGAATTTAGTGTCAGCGGTGTTAGCAGAACAACATTTAAAAGTAGGCGATCGCCTCATTATTGGCACTCAACCCCGCATCAATCACACCCGCAAATCATGGGCAAGAAAACTGATTAAAATTTTCACCAGTATTCGCCATTTTCAAAAACACGCCCAATCAGTCTTAGCAATGGCTATAGCATTAGTAGTCATTATTTTGATCGCCACTTTTACCTATGTTTATGCTAAATTAAATATTTCCTTTGTTGATGCCTTATATTTTGCTGTGGGCATGATTACTGGTGCTGGTGGTAATGATAAAGTTGTAGAAGAAGCACCAAATAATATTAAATTATTTACCATTTTCATGATGTTGGCAGGAGCAATAGTTTTTGGTATTTGGTATGCTATGCTAACGGATTTTGTCTTAGGAACTCGTCTCAAACAATTTTGGGATGCTGCCAGAATTCCCCAACGTCATCATTATATTGTTTGTGGTTTAAGTGGCATAGGAATTAAAATTGTGCAACAACTTCATACCAGTGGACATGAAGTAGTAGTAATTGAAACAGATGCTAATAATAGATATGTCAACACTGCTAGGGGAATGGGTATTCCTGTCATTTTGGCAGATGCGAGTTTTCGCACAACTTTACAAACCAGTAATATAGATACCGCGTCCGCAGTTTTAGCTGTTACTAATAACGATGCTATTAATTTAGAAATTGCCCTCAAAGCCAAAAGTTTAATATCAAGAATTCCGGTAATTGTTCACTATGCTGATCCTGATTTTGCAGGGATGGCAAAACAGGTATTTGATTTTGAAGCTGTATTAAGTCCAGCAGAATTAGCTGCACCGGCTTTTGCTGCTGCTGCGTTGGGAGGGAGAATTATTGGTAATGGAATTATAGGTGATAATTTATGGGTGGCTTTTGCAACTTTGATTACTCCTAATCATCCTTTTTGTGGTCAATGGGTGAAAGATGTAGCTAGATATGCGGATTTTGTACCTTTATATGTAGAGACAAATCACCAAACTTTACACGGTTGGGATTTATTAGAAACTAATTTAAGTGCAGGTGATATTTTGTATTTAACAATTCCTGCAAATCGGTTATATCAATTATGGCGAGAAGAACAGGAAATAGCAGGTTAGACTGGGGACTGGTGACTGGGGACTGGTGACTGGGGACTGGTGACTGGTGACTGGTGACTGGTGACTGGTGACTGGTGACTGGTGACTGGTGACTGGGGACTGGTGACTGGTGACTGGGAAGATTTATAATCTAATTACCAATTACCAATTACCAATTACCAATTACCAATTACCAATTACCAATTACCAATTACCAATTACCAATTACCAATTGCATGGTAATATTACAAGCTAACTACACCATAATAGGAGAGAATTACATAAACTATGAATGCAAAAAAGACGAGATGTTCTATGAAAAAAAGAGGTGATGACATCAATAAAGAAACTGGATTGTAAGGAGGTTTGTGCTGCTTCCACCAATGTCCTACAGGTGCTTTAGCTTGGAAATATCCAAAGTTCTCTAGTTGTTGACGATGGTATTGATCATAACGAGGAAATTGGCTAAAAGGTAACTCTCCTCTACTATGTTGTGCAATAATTCTTCGACGTTGATAGGGAACAGTATTATCACCAAAATTGGTTTGATACTCCTCACTATTTAGCAGTGCATCAATGAATCCTTGTAAACCCTTAGTCCCAATCACAATAGACCAGGCCATTGTTTCTTGTTTACTGTAAACATTCCTGCCCAAAACTCGTTGTATACTCATTTCCACGAATCTATAATTGTTATTCGCGTTGTAGTTACGTAAGCGGAATGTTTCAGATAATAACAATCCCCGAATAAAATCCCTAACAGTAATACTTTTGTGTTTTAATTGGGATTCTAGGGCTAATTGACGGTTGCTAACTAGAATTTGTTGTTCGTTGAATATTTGACGATAAGCAGCCCAAATTAACTGATCAATTTCTGCTGTGTCTGGTGTTCCTTCTGTAGTGTAAATTCTTGGATATTCTTCTCCAGGAATTTCAAAACTTTTAACTCTTTGGTTTTGGCTGGATGGAGCGTATTTTAGTAGAGGAATAGTCATGGTGATCCTGTTGAAGTTGTAAAAATGAGGATTTCAGGATTTACGCAATAACTTTGATTTCTAACGTTAGTTGGTATATCTGCACTTACCAACTTCTGTTAAATCTAAAAGTTAAAATTCTGATTCAATTTTGAAAATCATTGTCTACTTTTACAACTAAATAATTATTAAGAAATCAACAATGTCAGAAAAACTTAAATAATGAGGAGCATGGTTGTTTTCCTAACCACAAAGTAGCATAATCTCTCATTAGATGATCTTCTGTATCTAAAGTAGCTGTAAGATTGAGAAAGATGTTAATTACGTAAAAATTCAGGAGTCGTAGGGGCGAAGCATTCGGAAAATAACCTGTGATAAAAATTGATAATTGTTCGTCCGAATGCTTCGCCCTTACAAGAAAATTGTGATAAAAATTGATAATTGTTCGTCCGAATGCTTCGCCCTTACAAGAAAATTGTGATAAAAATTGATAATTGTTCGCCCGAATGCTGATGCTTCCAGCACGCTTCGCGAACGCCCTTACAGGAGGCAGCAGGCAGAAAGTATAGGTTGAAATGTTTGATAAATCAGTAGATTATCAAATAGTGGGTTTGGGAGTACCCTGGAAAAAGCTGACTGCTAAAGGCTGATAGCTGAATGCTTACTTAATTACTGATTAAAAAATAAAAAATCCCCTACTTTTGGCAGCAGTTGAGGATTTAAGATTTTTGAATTTATGGTTAATTTATGTGAACAATGTGAACACATTTAAAACAAATTTAATCAGAAATGCCAGCATCTCGCAGACGTTTTTCTAATTCTTCAAGGCGTTTTAAGGCGGCTTCTTTAGCAAGTCGTTCTTGTTCTTTAGCAAGTCGTTCTTGTTGTACTAACTCAGAACCCCAAAGTAACAAATTACCATCTTGATCCCACCAGCGTAACCAGTAACCTTGACGGTTTTCACGCTTTCCTTGCCAAACACCTATAAATAGTTCCATTTCTGCTAACCAATAACGGTTATTATCATTAGGGGAACGTAATTTATAAGCTCCGATTTCCTGCAAATTATGTACTTCTAATTCCCCGGTGTCTGGTTGAAAAATGATGTAGTTAGGAACTTGTAAAACTTGTTCATAAAAAAACCATTTTCCTGGGGGATAGGTGCGTTTACTGGAATATTCACTTCCTTCTGTATCGGAAAGAAATTCCATTACCACTACAGGAATTTGCCCCTGTTTATGGGGGGTGTAGCTGCGTTGAATTTGCTCTCTAGGTACGGTAATTTGCGGTACGTAAGCCCAATCAGGGGCTTTGATGACAAATTTGCCATTTACGGTGGCACAGATGCCATAATTAGTGGTAGCTATAGCAGTTTCTGGCAGTTTACCCGCGAGTTCTAGGCTTTCGGTTAATGCTGCTGCTAGACTCGGTTGGTTGACATTATCCACAGGTTCATCGTCTAAAATGAAGTCTTCGGGTAAGAGTTCCCAGGTGATATTGGTGGTGGAAGCACTTACAACCATAGGAAACATAAATAAGGGATTAAATTTTAGTATAGCGTGTGATTTATCTGACTGAATTTTAGATTTGAAATTGTGAATTTTGGCGTAAATAATTCAAAATTTCAAATTTAAATAACAGGTAAATAATAGGCGATCGCATTGGATAATCTGAAAATAATTACTTCACAAAATAATTACCTCATTACATCCAAACCTAAAGCTACCGCCCCCCACAATGGCGCATCATCTCCCAAAACCGCCCGCACTACTTCAAAATTCACTTCTGGTAAGGCGGTTTCCTGGGCTATTTTGCGTACAGTTGCCCAAAAACTATCCCCAGCTTTTGTCACTCCACCACCTAATACAAATCTTTGCGGGTTCATTAAGTTGGCAACATTACCAATACCTACACCTAGCGCCCAAGCAGCTTTGTATAATATCGCTTTTGCTAGTTCATCTCCATTTGATGCGGCTACACTGACTATTTGCCCGGTGATTAAGTTTAAATCATTACCTACTAACTGCCTCAGTATGTCACCTTTTGTACCTCCCCCAGAATTAGGCGGTTGTTTTTCCAAGAGTTCTTTGGCATTTTGGGCAATATAAGGACCAGATGCAAAACGTTCTACACATCCGCGTTTTCCACATAAGCATACTGGACCTGTGGGATCTACTACTATATGGCCAATTTCTCCGGCCATTCCTCCCGCACCTTGCCAGAGTTTATTGTTGAGTATCCAACCTCCGCCTACTCCTGTACTAATGGTAATGTAAAATAAGCTGTCGTATCCTTGACCTGCACCAAACCGATGTTCACCAATTGCAGCTACGTTAGCATCATTATCTATGCTGACTGGGGCGTGATATTCTTCTTCTAGCAAGAGTTTGAGGGGAATGTTTTCCCAACCAGGTACATGATGGGAAAGTCTCACCATTCCTGTGTCTGCGTCTACTGGTCCACCAAAGCTAACACCAATGGCATCGGGTTTACGTTGATCTAATACGGAATCAATGAGCGATCGCATAATTTCTATATCACTTAAAGCATCCGCATTTGCAGGTGAGAGTCTATTTTCATGACGCAACCATTCTCTAGAACCTGCTTCTACTGTCGCTGCTGCTAGTTTAGTTCCACCAAAATCAAGAGCTAATATTAATGCCATAATTGATAATTGATAAGTGGTAATTGGTAATTGGTGATAGAAAAACAGTTTGACTCATTACCGATTAACTATGACTATTCCCCATTATCTCGTTAATAAAATTTTGCAGTCGTGTATAGTGTGACCCTTTCCAATAAATTTGGATTTTAGATTTTAGATTTTGGATTTTGTATAGAAATATCTATTTTTTTATGATTGGCTATAGTTCTAAATGTGAAGATCATTTTTTACATTTTGTTTAAAAATACAAGTTCTTAAATAAACAGCAATATTTTGTAATATAACCTCTTGGTTATTTATGTGATTGAAAAATCTAATGAAAAATTTAATGATTATTATATTAAATCATGATTCGCTGGATATAAGCTAGATATAATGAGAAAAATTAGCAAAAAATAAAGATTTGAGCAATTACTTGCTTTTTCATTTAAATTCTGTTACAGTTGATACATAAATTCAAAAATCAAGCATCATAAGACTTTCAGCATCTTTGTGTTTGATGAACAGCAAGTACAGCACCACGGGAGAAACAACAGATGAAAACTGCCATAACTTGCTAAAATTCTACCTTTGGGGTGATGACAGGCGCATTTTTACCATGCCCGTTGCCATAGGCTTGCTCGGTTATATTTTTTTGTTGTTAGTTGAGAATATTTATCATTATGAAGACACTAACTGATACAATCCGACTTCTTGAAAGTAAAATTTTATATATAAACATAGATATACATAACTCAGCTACTGATGAAAATAAAGCACATTAAGATTTAAGCGATTTAATCCCGATTAAATCAATAGATGCTGAGTTTTGTAAAGAAAGGATTTATTAACCGGAAAAACTGGAAAAAACCAGAAGCTTATAAAGTGGCAAGATGTCTTAAATTGCTAAATCTATGAACATCAAAAAACACTGAAAGTAGTAGCTAGAGACACAATTTTACTGTTTATTTATCTTTGTCCATACAACAAATTATTGGGAAAAAATGATATGAATAAGTTTTTTTGCTCAGACTACTCAAGACAAATAGGAGAAGAAATAATTGGTAGTGCAACCAACTACCAGACTTATATTTTAGTAGAATGTCCTACTCCTTGGATGTCAGAAGCATTTACTTCTAAATGGGTTCCTGATAATTTGCGGGTTTTAGTTGCAGAAGTGCAGCGTAGTAAATTACCAATTCGGTTTTTGTTAATTGCTAATGATGACTCTCATAGAGTAAAAGAAACTACATTATTAATTTATCAAAAACAAGAAGGTTTAAGTCATGGCTACCGCAAACAAGAATTTAAATTACCAAATATTGAACAAGTAGCAGGAGTTGTACGGAAATGGTTATCCGGTGGAAATCCTGATTTTCAAGTAGAAAATAGCGTTACCAGAGATATTTTAATTTGTACACATGGTAGCCATGATCAATGTTGTGCTAGATATGGCAACCCTTTTTATTTTCATGCTAAAAATACTATTTCTGAATTGCAATTTGATCATGTGAGAATTTGGAGATCCAGCCATTTTGGCGGACATCGTTTTGCACCCACAGCTATAGATTTACCAGAAGCAAGATATTATGGTGTACTAGATCAAGAATCTTTCAGATCAATTTTAACTCGGACTGGTGATATTCAAATTTTGCATAAAGTTTATCGGGGTTGGGGAATTTTGCCCTATGTATTACAGGTTTTAGAAAGAGAAATGATTTTTAGTCAAGGATGGAATTGGTTTAATAATAAAGTAGCAGGTAAAATTTTAGAGCAAAGCATGGATAATAATACAATGTTAGCAGAGCTAACTTATGAAAATCCTGCTGGTTATCTTTATACTTACCAGGCTAAACTGGTGAAAGATGCGGTGAAAACGCGAGTTTTAAAGAGTTCTTGTCATGCAACACAAGAATCATTGGTTGTGAAATATGCTGTAGATAATCTTGTGTTAGTTGAGAGGAAAGTGGCTAGTTATGCCAATAATTATTAATTGCAGAAAGTAGAAAGCAGGAATAAAAAAAGTTGATTTTTGTAGGGGTTTAGCAATGCTAAACCCCTATTTTTTGAATCAAAGGATTACGCATTTTACAACCAAGTTACAGACTTTTATATGTCACTTGCTATATCCCCATAAAAATCTTCATTTAATAACTGTTCTAACGTAAAAGGAAGATCAAGAGGATATTCTGATTCATCGGGTTTTCTCACTCCTAATTTAGCATTTTTGCTTTCTTTAATTGCCAGTTTGCGAGCATCGGCATAAGCTATAAAAATAACTTCATCCAGATAATTTTTAAAAGAAGGATTTTCTGCTAAAACTTTTGTAACTCGAAACCGATGTTCCGTAACAAAACTGTACCAACTTACTTTCATCATTTCAGGAGCATCAGCTTGAACAGTTAATTTGAGTAAGTGAGCAATTAAAATTGTTAAATTACTCAAAAATGACCGTTTTTCTGATTTACCCATATCTTCTAATTCTACAAGCAAATGTTCCCAATCAATATCATTAAAATTGTGTTTTTTAATTTGTTGAATGATGGTTTCTCGCCAAAGATTAAAATCTTGTTCATACAATTGATTGTTCATAATCATCTGGGGAAAGTGAACTCTTGTTTTAATTTAGTTGAAAAATATTGACTTGTAGTGTCGAAAAATCAAAATTGAATAAAATTCAACCAAAAATAGAATTAATAATTAAAATCTCACATCCCCGACTTCTTCAAGAAGTCGGGGATATAATCTAATAACTACCTGCCAACTCTCTTTCTATTTTCAGCAGTGCTTCTACACGGGCTTCTGTTGCTGGGTGACTAGAAAACAAATTACCTAAAAATTGCCCAGAAATAGGATGAATAATTAATAATGGTTCAAAGGCTGGATTAGCATTTAAAGGCATTTGTCTAGCGGTTGCTTCTAGTCTTTGTAAAGCCTTAGCTAAAGCGCGGGGATTACCTGTTAATTTAGCAGCACCAGCATCAGCAGAAAATTCTCTAGTGCGGGAAATTGCTAATTGAATAATTGTGGCTGCTATAGGTGCAAGCATGACTGTTAATAGCACTCCTAGAGGATTACCACCCCTATTATTATCTCTAGAACCACCACCAAACCAAAGGCTATAACTTAACATTTGGGCGAGGAAAGATATCGCACCGGCGACAGTAGCAGCAACGGCTTGAGTTAAAGTATCACGATTAATAATGTGGGTGAGTTCGTGGGCAATTACGCCTTCTAATTCTTCCTCTGGTAAGATGTTTAAAATACCTTCGGTAACAGCAACCGCAGCGTGTTCTGGATCTCTACCCGTAGCGAAAGCATTGGCAGTTTGACTAGGAACAATGTACACTCCTGGCATGGGAATATTAGCACGGTTTGATAGTCTTTCCACCATGCGATAAAGTCCCGGTGCTTGGGCTTCGCTGACAGGTTGGGCGTTATAAACTGCTAAGGCAATTTTATCAGATTGATACCAAGAAAATAGGTTGGTAACTGCTGCTAAACCGATGCCGATCATTAAACCGCTACTGCCACCAATTATCCAATAACTAATGGCAATTAATAAGCCACTAAGGGCGGCTAATAAAGCAGCAGTTTTGAATTGATTTCCCATAGTAGTTTTCTCCTGTTAATCTGCATGATTTTGTTTAATTTGTACTAGATAATAGCTTTGGTTTAGCTATATTCTGATTGTATCGAGTTCAACTATGGTGTACAGTGATGAAAACCTCTCCCACCAGTACGGGTTTCACGCTGTAAATGCTATGTTACAAGATCCTAATTTGCGTCAAGCGTTAGCTGTGAGTTTAGGGGCGATCGCTGGTGCTTTAAGTCGATATTATTTAACATTATGGTTTGCATCCAGATTTGGTACAAGTTTTCCCTATGGTACGTTTTTTATTAATGTTAGCGGTTGTTTAGGAATGGGATTTTTTACAACTTTGGCAGTAGAAAAGGTAGCGATAATTTCCCCAGAATTACGTTTAATGATAGCTACTGGTTTTTTAGGTGCTTACACAACTTTTTCTACTTATGGTTTAGAATCTCTGGTTTTAATGCGTGGTGGTAATTTATTAACTACTGCTGGTTATTGGTTTGGTAGTGCGATTTTGGGAGTTTTTAGTGTGCAGTTAGGTGTAATTATTGCCAGGTTTTTTAGGTAATTGATAAAAATTAATTCTGATTCCTGTAAGGGTTTAGCAGTGCTAAACCCCTATCGAATACTGGCTGTTTACAATTCAACAATAACCAGCAGTATCCCCAGCAATGGGAAAAGCATAATCGGAAAACAGGTTATAACTATTATGTTCGTCACTGGTTTCTTGATCTAGAACTTTGACAACTTTGTTATAAATTTCTTCTGCTTGTTGGGGAGAATCTCCAATACTTGTTAATCCCAATTTACCAAATTGAGACAGACAACCCATGAGATGAAATACTGTTCCTGTTTCAGTACCCGTATCAAAATGTAATCTATGATGGGCAATAATATCCATTAAATCATTAGGTAATAATCCCCGATATTGATCTTTTTGTAAGTTGTCTGTAGCGACGTAATATTTAGCTTTTCCTTGTTGACTATAAAATAAACCTGTGGACAAGTCATAGCGTCCGTTAGTTAATAATTTCAAAGTCATAAAAGGGTGAGTAGTTCCACCTTTGCGGAGGTTAATTTCTATTGCTTGAATATCCCATTTACCATTACCTTGATCAACTACGACAAAATCAACACCAAATCTTTCTAATGCTCCTTTTTCTGCTAGTTTTTTACCTACTTGTAAACCTAAAGTCTGTAATTGTACTCGATACTTTTCATCCGCAGGAAAACGACAACCAAGATAAATTTGTCCGTCTGGTCCGCCGAGAATTTGATCATGGGTGGAGAGTATTTCTACTTTTCCATCAGGTGTGATTCGTCCTTGAACACTAGGAGAAAATTTGATTTCACCTTCTACAAATGCTTCGACTATTGCGCCTAATTCTGGGATTCTTTGAGAAAAATTACCCCAAGTTTCTTGTGTAGCTTGAAAGCGCAAATTTGTAAAGTTATTACTGATTTTTTCTACTCTTTCACTGTGGGAACTTGTCCCTGGTGCAACATCTAGCAATGGACGCAAATCCAAAAGCGCGTTTCCTTCTCCAGAAATACCTTCATTTAGTTTCACAACCATCCGTTTTAATGTTGGTTGACTTTCCCATAAATTAGCTGCTGCTGTTGCTAAATCTTGATATTTCCAAACTAATTTACTACCATCTGGATGGGGTACATTGCTTTGATGAAAAATTTCTCTACTCCCGCTTTTTGTCCCCCAAATTTGTAAATCTGGTGCAGCAGCATACAAAGGAACATTCAATTTTAGTGATAATTCTGCTTCCCAAAATGTGGAATTGTAACAAGTCATAAAAGCTTTATCTAACCGCAAAGCTTGACGAATTCTTTCTATCAAACGCGGCCGTTCTAAGATTTTTTGACTGAGCGGTTTTAGGGAAGAATCATAAGTAGAAAGTAGTAATAAACGATGACGAGCATGGGAAAATGGTATTCCTGGTAGTAGTTGTAAATAGTAGTCAATAATGCTAGGGTGTAGTGGCATTGATGTTACATAAATTAACCTATTGCGGGGATTTCGCAACCGGATTAAAGAAAATAGCAATCTTTCTTCATAATGTTCGCACCCTGCTATTTTTTGCAGTTCCCGTTGATCGATACTTAAAGAAGGAACAATTAAAATATCCGCTTCACTGTTGTCAAATAATTCGCTAGTTTTCCAGCGATCGCGCAAAGTTAATTGTAAGTTACGAAACTTATCAATCTGCTCTAGCTCGGAAATATTCATTTTTACCATAACCCATACCCCACATTCGTACCAAAATATATCTCTCTTCAGTCTTTCTATCTCAGGTATATCCCAAGGAAGACATGAGATGATGCTTGTGTATGTATCTTTTTGTTAATTGAGTAAATAATTTGAAATGGTTATTTGAGTTATCTTCAGTTTAAATATTGTCACCAATGAGTTTTTAAATCTACTGATAAGGTATCAAATCTGTGAAATTACCCATATTCATCATCAGGCAAAATCCATAATTGACAATTAATGATAACTACATCTTAGGGTTGATAAAATTAACATTTTCTTTATTTCTTGGGAACGATAAACAACCAGGAGATAATAGTTAAATTAAGAGCAGATGTCAAGGATAAATCCTGCATCAACAGAGAGTTGTGTACTTGTTTTCAGTGGTTGGATTAAGAGCGTGTGAGATGTGAGGAGGAAGCTTAAAAATCCGCGCCCATTTGCCATAAATGAGCGCATTTTGCAAATATTAGTTTGCAAATATCCGGGGTATAAAAGTCTGAAATTGCCAAAGACTAGTGGGAGCGTAAGCAAAAAGTAAACCTTGGATCGATAATTTCCATCCAAGGTTTATTTTTAGTAATTGATAATTAACAATTGATAATTGACAATTTTTGCAGAAGTTTTAAATGTTTTTAAATGTTTAAATTAGGAGTAAATTATGCCGGCAGAAAAGACATTACAACCGACACAAACACAAGAAACACCTGGTTTAGAATCGGAAATGAAACCAAGACCCAAAGCGGAAGATGAAAAATATAGGGGTAGTGGAAAATTAAAAGATAAAATCGCTATTGGTCGTGCGGTAGCGATCGCATTTGCTAAAGAAGTGTTAATTTTCCGTTGTTAATTGTCCATTGTTGAATCACTCATTCCTAGATACCCGACTTCGTTGGAGAAGTTGGGTATTTATATTCTCTATATTCTACCATTAGAGGGATGATTTAAAATACAGAAATTGATAATCTATTTAGGTAAAATTGTATAATCAATAATAACTAAATCTATGGTATCGCCAACACAATTACATGGTACAGAATTAGTAGATTGTGCTAGAGCAAATGCTAAACAAGGCATTAAAATTGCTGCTTATCAATGTGGATATGCTGATGATATTAAAACATTTGCTGAAGAATTACGCATAGCTTGTGAACTGATGAATTTAAAAGTTAAAGAATTGAATGAACTGATTACTGACCAGGATATGATTTTAAGAATGGGTACTGGTGAAATTATTGCTCCTGAAACAGAATCAGAACTTTAAAAAAAGTTAGAAGTCGTAGGGGCGAAGCATTCGGAAAATAGCCTGGTCAGAAAATTGATAATTTGTTGCCCGAATGCTTCGCCCTTACAGGAGTCAGAAGTGAGAATAATTTTAATAACAGGAAAAAAATAGACGCTCCTGATTAAATTTCTACCTATCAAGAAAACTTAGTTAAAAATTTCAAAAGTCTTTTAGTTCTGGGTGTTAGTAGTGTACGACGATAAGCGTCTGCTGCTTTTTTAATTGCTTCCGCTTGAGTGGGGTAAGGATGAATTACATTGCTTAATTTACTTAAACCAATTTTATGAACAATAGCGGTAGTAAGTTCTGAAATCATTTCTCCTGCATGACTCGCAACAATGGTTGCACCGATAATTTCATCAGTTCCTTTTTTGTGGTAAATCTTTAAAAATCCCAATTCTTCACTATCAGTTATTGCTCGATCTACATGATTAAAATCAATTTTAATTGTCGCCACTTCTAAACCCATTTTTTCCGCTGCTTCTGCATACATTCCCAGATGGGCAATTTCTGGATCGGTATATGTCACCCAAGGTATTACTAATTTACTGAGTTGAGAACGTCCTAAACCAAAAGGCGAAAACAGCGTATTTTTAATAACTATTCTAGCAGCAGCATCCGCCGCATGAGTAAATTTCCAATTCATACATATATCACCTGCTGCATAAATATTAGGGTTGGTAGTTTGTAGATAATCATTTACCTTGACACCATGCTTTTTGTCATACTCTACACCCACCGCTTCTAAATTCAAACCTTCCACATTTGGCGCTCTTCCTGCACCTACTAAAATTTCATTAACAGTTACAGAATCTCGATTTCCATTAGCTGAAAAATACAGCCGTTTGCCTTCCGTTACTGTCACCACTTCTTCTAACTGACAATTTAAAACTAATCTAATTCCTTCATCACTAAAAACTTTTTGTAAAATTTCCGCTGCTTCCCGATCTTCTTTATTTAAAATATGCGAACCTTTATGAAATAACGTCACTTCACAACCCAAACGCCGAAAAGCTTGCGCCAATTCACAACCAATAGGACCGCCACCAATTACCGCTAATTTATCTGGTTTTTGAATGAGAGAAAATACATTTTCATTAGTTAAAAATCCTGCCTCTTCAATACCTCTAATTTCTGGTTTAACTGCTCTTGCTCCTGTGGCAATTACCGCTTTTTTAAACTTCAGAATTTGTCCATCAACTGCTATAGTATTATTACTAGCAAATTTACCACTTCCTAAAAAAACATCTACTCCTAAATTTTTGAATCTTGCTGCTGAATCATGATGACTAATACCTGCTCTAATTTTACGTAATCTAGCCATAACTGTGGCAAAATCAACATCATAATTTTGGGAAATATTCACACCTAAATTTTTAGCTTTGCCAATTTCACCAACTACACGGGAAGAACGAATTAAAGCTTTAGATGGTACACAACCAACATTTAAACAATCTCCACCCATGAGATGTTTTTCAATTAATGCTACTTTTAAACCCAAACCTAAACCCGCAGCACCCGCAGCAACAACCAAACCCGCAGTACCCGCACCAATTACTACTAAATCATAACATTCCGCAGGTTGGGGATTTACCCAATTTTCAGGATGTACATTAGCTACCAATCTTTGATTATATTCATCCATTGGTAAAACTGTGATTCTTTCAAATTCTAAATTAGACATTAATATTGCCTCTAAAAATGTAGTATAAATTATCTTGTGATTGTCGTTTTAATTTAATCCGGTGTTGTATTTACAATACATATAGCCTTCAGAAAATTTTGTCAGTTGTGTATTTAACATTTTTGAAAAAATTATCAATTGTCAATTATCAATTATTTCTAAAGCTTTCTTAGCTATTTTAGTAACATAAATTGTGACAGCAACAGTGGCAATAAAACCGACAATTCTAATAAGCCATGTGAGAGTAGAATTAGTAGGTTGATTTTCTGTTCCAATTAAAGCCAAATTACCAGCCAAAGAACCAATATAAACATACATAATTGTACCAGGAATCATCCCCACACAACCAAGAAAATAATCTTTAAGAGAAACAGCAGTAACTCCAAAAGCATAGTTTAATAAATTAAAAGGAAATATGGGAGAAAGTCGCGTTAACAACACTATTTTTAAACCTTCTCTCCCTACAGCGTTATCAATAGCAGCAAATTTTTTATTATTTGCAATTTTTTTAATCACCCAATTTCTCGCTAAATAACGTCCTATTAAAAATGCTGCTGTTGCACCTAAAGTAGCACCGATAAATACATAAACCGAACCCCAAAAAACATCAAATAAAACACCCGCACCTAAAGTTAAAATCGAACCTGGTAAAAAAGCAACAGTCGCCATAATATAGATAGCAATAAAAGCTATTGCTCCCACTGTACCAAGACTATCAATCCATTGTAAAGCATCTTTTAAAATAGCTTGGGGATTGAAAGCAGATATATTCACATTTTCCTGTGCAAAAACTACATCTGGTTGCAATATCAAAACAATAGTCAGTGCTAACAAATTTAATGCAACAGGTTTTAAAAATTGATACATAAAATTTCTTTCAGTTTATTTCAGTTTTTTGATTTATTAGCCAGTGGCTTTGAGTATATTAACTGTTATAATTATACAACAAATCTTAAAAATTAGCAAGAAAAACTACATATATTTTTTAGGGTTTTAGCACTGCCATAGCGATATCAATTGATAATGGACAATTAACAATTGTCAATTATTTTAGGACTTACGCAAGATATGACTAAAAACCTTATTCTTGCGTAGGGGTAATTCATGAATTACCCCTACTTTCGTTCCCTTTTGCGTAAGTCCTGTATTTAATTTTTTTTGTGTCTCTTTTTGACTACTTATAACTAAATGCTGGTAACTTTTTTCACTTCTTCACCAGAATATATGCAGTAGCATATTCAGGTAATTTGCGGATATACTGCCTAAATTCTGTTTGATTTTTAAAAATACCTGCCAGGTAATCTAATTGATGTAAATTGGGTAAAAATGCGCCGCCTGTATCTGCTATTACCCCCATTTGTAGGCGCTTACTTCCACCTTGATTATACTCCATCATAATAACTCTTCCCAAGCCAATGTTTAGCACATCTCCCGCAAAAGTTACACCAGGTTTAATGGAAATTTTCGCATCAATCTTATATCCATAACCTTTAATTGCATCAACTTGTCGAAAATACCAATAACGCTTTTGTGCTGTGGCTTTTAATCCTCTAACATAAGAAATTCCATTGTTTCTGTCTACATTAAAAAATGCCTTTGTTCCATCTGTAAAATTAATCAAAATTGTTCCCTGCATTAATGCTTCTTCCAAACCTTCACGGGTGAGATATGCCAAAGGTTCGACTTTACCATATTCTTTACCACCTGGTTCATAAATCCCAGATAAAACCTCTTGTTTTGTATATTTGGTGTAGAATTTATCACCAGCTAAATCGTCTTTTAAGCTATAAATTGGGATATTATATTTAGCTGTTTTGGTATGAGAACCAGTATGGGTAAAAACAGCATATTTTGTAATTCTCAGTTGTTTTTGTCCGGGTTTTTCGGGATTATAAGCTGACCATTTAATCACACGAAAATTAGCATTGATAAAATTAGGATCTTGTAACCGAGTCGGGCGATTCTTGCTAATATCCTCCTCTAAAACAGTAATCATAAAATCTAAGGTTTTGCTCATGTCTTCGACTGTTACACCTTGACTTAATAGTAATCCATTCCGAGAAATATTGGGATCGTTTTCCTTGTAATCTTGAAAATATTTTCTCGTATTAGTGAGAACAGTTAATAAATCATTTTGATTGAAATTCACCTTAGCTGTTGGTAATTTCACAGATTTTAAAATGTGTTTACCATTAACACTATATTTATATTTTTGCCATTCATCAATGACAGAATAAAATATAGATGTATCTTGTTTATTAGGTTGATTTTGTGTGGTTGTTTGTTGTGATATTAGTTGCTGAGTTTCTGATTGTGCATATATATTTTGATGCGTGAAAATAACTAGCAAGAAAGCAAAAATACCTGATAAAAGTTGGAATTTACGATTGAATAAGAGATTCATAAGCCTAATTCGGTAACTACACTTCTAAATTGATTTTTATCCTAGAGTTAATGCTGAATATTAACATTCAACTGTATGAATAATCACTTTTTTTTCAAAACCAAAGCAATTATTCACCTCAATTATTAGCAGAAAACTGGAGTTTATGCACTAAATCTTTTTATGTATTCATGAAAAATTGTTGGGAGCTTGACAAAATTACTAATCTACTTTCTTATTTGCCTGTCAATGAGTAAATTTAATGAGCAAATTTAACGTAAATAGCAACAAATGTTACTGTAAATAATCATGTTTTCCCGTTAAATCATCGGTAATATTAAAAGCATATTACAAAACTATAGGACTCCTATATGACTAGTATCCCTGTGAGTCTGAGTTTACCACGAATACCCCGCTTAATAACAGCATGACCAGGTTAGTCATATTCTCTACGGTACTCATGCCAGTTTAGATTATTGAGAAAAACAATTATTTACGTCTATCTTACCATCCTAAGAGGATGTTTTAAAAGTCGCTGATGGTGTATCAACTATTTCTAGATCCCCCTAAATCCCCCTTGAAAAGGGGGACTTTGACTCTAGTTCCCCCCTTTTTAAGGGGGGTTAGGGGGGATCATGAAGTGCCTAAAATCACGATCCAAAACTTTTCAAACACCCTCTAAGAGATAGCAGCAATTGTAGTAAAACCTATTGCAAGGGTAGGGGAAACGCATCTAAATTTTATTGACAAAACACCATTTTTGTGTATAGTTATAGATAATAACCAAGTTCAAACTGCTTTGGAAATTCTTGCTGAAGTTTTAAGTTTTTTGTAATAGAAAGCTCACGCAAAGACGCAAAGGATAACTATGACATCTGAATTTATTTCTCATCTTTTTTCATTACTTTGGCAAGATTATATTAATAGGGTCAGTTATGCTCGTATTTATCAGCAAATGATTATAAATGCAGGAGGCAATATTGCTAATGACCATATTGCTTTTCGGTCTTTGCGTTTAGCTGTTGATAGTCAAGCAGGTAAAATTAATTTAGGAATTGATTATTTAGGGCAAATATTTGCTAGTTTAGGTTATGTAGTTTCTGGTGAATATGATTTTGCTAAAACTCATCTTTATGCCCGTCATTATTCTCATCCTCAACAAGAAGAATTAGATTTACCCAAGTTATTTATTAGTGAATTGATAGTTGATAAATTACCTGATAATATCCAGGAAGTTATTCAGCAAACTGTTACTAATTCTTCCTCGTTTCATCAATTTAATGAGTTTAATGAGTTAGAACTTAACCAACTATCACAAATCTTTACCCGTCCTTGGAAACCTCCCTTTTGTTCTGTGATAGAAAAAGTAAATAAGGTAACACAATATGGTGCTTGGGTGCTTTTGCATGGTTACGCCGTTAACCACTTTACAGGATATGTCAACCATCAGCAAACATCAAAATATCCAGATATAGATAGTACTGCTGCAGGTTTAGCTAATTTAGGTGTACCTATGAAAGCAGAAATAGAGGGTGATATGAGTTGTGGGTTGCGACAAACAGCAACCCAAGCAGTGACAGAATTTGTAACAGCTATAGATGATAAAACCGATGCAGAAATTAATATACCTTGGACTTATGCCTATTATGAAATAGCCCAACGTTATCTTGTAGAAGTAGCACCGGGAAAGCATCAGTTATTTGATGGTTTCTTAGGCAAAAATGCCCAAAAGTTATTTGAAATGACTCATCTATCTAGGGTTTGCTGAAAAAATGCAAAACCCAGATAAATCAAAGGTTGGAGGCGGATCAACAGGAAAGTAGGTGCAAAGATATACCGTTTTGTGCCTCAAAAACCTTGCACTTTTGTCGAGTTCGAGAGATGGAAAAGAAATTTTCAAATTTCCTCCTGCCTCCTGCTTCAACGAAAAGACTTTCTCAGCAAACCCTATTTAAATAGGAAGGGTGCGGAGTGTGGGGTATCTCACAAGGGTAGGTATTTTACATTGTCGTGAGGGCAAGACTTGGTGGACAAGGTGGACAAGGTGACACTACCCTTGTGAGGTGTGGGGTATACCCATCAATAAATTTAGGAACTACACAAACATTATATTATTCATCCATTTCTTTTAATGTTGCTAATGCTGAAGGTGACAAGCGACTCAAATAACGGAATATCCAGTATTTAAATATAGTATTTAATATGACTGGAAATGTAGCAATAAACAAAAATATGGCGTTTCTACTTGCTGGTAAACCTAAATGTTGAGCAACACCTTCTAAAAGAACTTCCCAACCATGTGGAGAGTGGAAACCAACGAATATATCTGTAATTAAAATAATTAAAAACGCCTTAGCACTGTCACTTAAACCGTAGACTATTTTATCTAGAAGTGACTGAATAAAAACAATATCTTTTTTGCTCAAAGCAATAACCATCGCAAAAGAAATTAGTGATATCACATCAGCAAATACATTACTGATAGCACTACTACTCTGATAGCGAAACTCTTCTGATATTTCGATAGCTTTGTTTTTTACTTCAGCTTTAATTTTTTCTGGTGAAAGTTCTGGTGCTTGACGAAGTAGTCTTTCAAATTGCAATTTTCTCTCAAAACTCTTTAATTCATTCAGTGCTTTTTCCTCCATTTCTGAGTTCAAAAAAATTGTTGGTGTATTTTCACTCTGAAAATACTGTAATATCGGTTTTAATAATAATTGTTTAGAAAAATGTTGCGTTAAAAGTGGTATAATAATCAGCAGTAATAAAAATCTCACTGCCCTCCTTGTTCTCGTTCTAGAAGTTCGATAATTTCTAACAAACTCTTCTTCTGCTGTTGGTGTAAAATCCTTGGCAATTTTATTAAATGTTCTACCAATTGATCTGGGAAATATACCTTTCTTTTGAGTTGCAGATGGTTCTTTAATAATCTCAGTTTCTTCTGAATTTGCCTGATTTGTAACAGTTTCAAGTTCAAGATTAATGCTTAACGGTTCTGTAATTGCTTCATCTTGTTTGCTATACTTAGATATCGTTTCATCAATAAACTTGAGTTTTTCTAATAAGTTTGAATCAGTAGTATCAGCAATGGTAAAACCTAATTGAAATTCTGCTAGTCTGACTTTAATAATAGTCAAATTTCTATTTAAATCTCCTCGCCAAAAAGCCATCACGTTGGCACTATAATTACCTGATTCGGCAGAAATTTTTTTACCTCCAAATTGCTCAATTTCAATTTTTTGAATAGCTTGAGCAGCTTGATAAGCTTCTAAAATAGCTCTTTCTGGAGTTGTGAAAAACCAATGATTAAATGAATGCCAGGATGCTATAATTTTTTGGCTGATTAATCTGGTATTACGACTAAAAAATGATCCTTTCATTGCTGATTATTTACAGGTTTAACAATTTTATATTTTATTTTAATTCAAATTGTCAGCATTTCGCTAGAATACCGATTCATTAATCGTAAGGGCGAAGCATTCGGGCGATAACCTATCGCTGAAACCAGTTCATATTCCGTCCGATGCTTCGCCCCTACAAGGTAAAACAGAACACTGAATACTCCCTTTATTCCCATCCCTGCATTTCTACTAATTCCATACATAAATCATTAATTTGCTCTAAATCAGGTTTATGTGGTAAAGTTGATTGTTGATAAAAAATATCCATTTGAGCAACTAAATCTTCTGCCATTTTCATCAACTCTTCATAAGTATATTCTCCTCTAATAATAGCTTTTAAATCATCAACATCACCCGCAATTCTTCTATCTACAATTACTTCTCCTCTCTGCAAAATTTCTAAACCACTACGCAGTAATCTAATACAGTGCATTCCGTGTTTTAAATCATAACCTGAATTTCTTTCCATTTCTGCTCTAGCAGGATTTCTATTTTGCTGCCAGGATATATAAGCTTTCCATTCTCTTAACGCAATTTGGTAACTTTGACTTTTTTGCAATAAGCGAATAAAATCTTTACGTCCATGAGTTAAATTTTGAGTATATGCCAAAGTTTCATCATTTAAAGCATATTGTTTTAATATTCCTTTAAAATCAATATCTGCTGTCAGCAATTTATATAATTGCTCTGATTCTTCTAAAAATTCTATCTTACCACGAATTAATAAATAAAGATATTCTAAAAAAGCATTGAGTTCATCTTTGCTCAATGGTGCTTCATCTTCGATACCAAAATCCGAGGGGATGGGTTTTTTCCCGGGTGGATTTAATAACCATTTGCGATGAGTTTCCATTTTTTTGATTTGTGCGAAAGCATAACCAGAATAAGTATGTTTAACTTTTTTGCTCAAAAATATTTTTCTATGGTTAATTAAATGTTGTCCCACATCTGTTAAAATAGGATAGGTGGGCAACCATAGTAATTCTAAAACATTAGGATTTGCACCTGCTAATAAATGTAATACTTTCCTTAATTCATAAATAACTGTATCTTGATTACTATCTATAAACGGAAATATTCCTGGTTCATCCCAACCACTATCTTTTTGTTCTATGCTATCAAACCCTAAATAGTAACGTTTAGGTGCAATAAATACACCCCGATAATCATAATCTGAATCAGGGCGATTTAAACCATATCCGTGACTACCTGCTAAACCAATAAAAATTGTTCTTTGTTCAACTTCGATTCTTTGCATAAATCCTGATATCATTATTTAATGATTTGTAGAAATCTAATTGTATGAATTTTCTAGGTAAAAGTCTTGACGAGGATTTTGGATTTATTTGGATTTATTAAACGCTAAACTGTATTATATCCACAGGGCAAAAATAGGGCAAAAAAATCCGCCAAAATCTAACAATTGCCCAAATGGGTCATCAAGTCCAACTTTTCAGCCAAATTTATGATCATTTTTTTAAAAGCTTGACACAATAACATAGATTAAGATAATATACTAGATTGTCTGTCTTATTCCTGCTCGGATCAGGTAGACACACTGCAAAAGCTGGCAAGAGCTATAAATCAAGTCTCTACAAGAGATGGAAGCCAGCTACCTGTACGGCAACTTCAAGGACAATTTCATGACCTACGCAATTATTGAAACTGGTGGCAAACAAGTAAAAGTCGAAGCAGGTCGTTTTTACGACATTGAACTGCTGAGTGCCGAACCAGATGAAAAAGTGACAATAGACGCAGTATTACTGGTGCAGCACGAGGGAGGAGTCTCTATCGGACAGCCACGAGTAGCAGGTGCGACTGTAGAGGGGACCGTAATGCGACACTTGAGAGGTCGTAAAGTCCTGGTTTATAAAATGAAACCCAAGAAGAAAACCCGCAAAAAACGGGGACATCGCCAGGAAATTACCAGACTTTTGATTAACTCCATCAACCTCAATGGTGAAGTTTTGGCGCACGCAGAAGCACCAACTACCCCAGAATCTCCTAATCTGGTAGATAGCACACCTGCTGAAGAAGCTGCTGCTGAATAATAAACAGAAGTAGATAAATTAAAGAGAAGAGGAAATCATGGCTCATAAGAAAGGAACAGGTAGTACACGCAACGGTCGTGACTCTAATGCTCAACGTCTGGGTGTAAAGCGTTTTGGTGGTCAAACTGTGCTTGCAGGAAATATTCTTGTCCGTCAGCGCGGTACTAAGTTTCACCCTGGTAACAATGTCGGTATTGGCAGTGATGATACTTTATTTGCCTTAGTTGATGGCGTTGTTACCTTTGAAAGAAAAGGCAAAAGCCGCAAAAAAGTCAGCGTTTATCCCGCGATCGCTGCTGAAGCGGTAGCAAGTTAAGTCTTAGGGAACAGGGAACAGGAGAGAAAAATTAATAACTCCTGCCTCCTGCCTCCTAAATTCAAATAAACCTGTGTAATAAAGCACCTGCGCCTAAACCAGAGAGTGCAAATATAGATGTCAGCCAAAAACCTAGACCTTCTTTGAACCCAGCCGACTGAAAGTCTATCTTGGCTAAGATAGTCGCTGAGAGGATAAGTAAAAGATCAAGAAATATACGAAACCAAGCCAGCATTAAAAAGAATAGAAAAGCTGCTAAAACGGTGATACCAAAATTCCTGATATTAGATTTGGACAATATACTGTAATACTGTACCATTTTAGACCAGGGAGTTGTCAAGCTGGCTAGTAATACCAAGATACCAAATACAACTATTAACCACACAAACAAAGTGGGTTTGGTTTCTGATATCACCCAGCCTAACGCACTATAACTTAGAAGTAATAGTGTGAAGGAAAACCAGGGAATTCTTTGCAAGTTTGACATAAAGGTGACTGGGGACTGGGGACTGGGGACACTTCGACAAGCTCAGTGCATCGCTGGGGACTGGGAACAGGTAAAGAATTTTCCTATCTCCCGACTTCTGGGTATTTATACTTTTTTGAGCATGAAACCAAATGAACTTTCAATTTTCCCGGATTATTTCTTAAAAATTAGTTAAATTATGATCTTAAACATTTGTAAACTATTAGCAGTCGAGTATCCTTATGTCATATTTTAGGAAGGTTAAGGACTGATCATGAGACAACTAGTTATTGTTGAGCGCGTATGCCTGATTGGTCATATCGTATCCATGGTGTTTGGACTGGTAGGGATATTACTGGTTATTCCTAATGCCGAAGTGATTTTGAGCTTATCTGAGGTCGGTCAGACTGTCATGCAGTGGAGCATGGCTGGTGGCGGTGTTGCCTATATGATTTTAGGTGCAGTGGGTGTGTTCCTGTATGCGTACCGAAATTTGGGTTTAGGAAGGGCTTTGTGTTTTTTAGTGCCTTCGGTGTCCATTTCTTTGACAAGTGAGTTATTGGGAACTAGCACAGGTTTTCCTTTTGGTCACTACAGCTATTTGAGTGGTTTGGGTTATAAAATTGCGGGTTTAGTACCGTTTACTATTCCTTTGTCTTGGTTTTATGTGGGATGTGTTTCTTACCTGCTGGCGCGTGTAGGTTTAGAGGTAGATAAAAAACCCAGTTTATTACGTCATTTAGGGGCGATCGCTCTCGGTGCTTTATTGCTCACTTCTTGGGACTTTGTACTTGATCCGGCAATGAGCCAAACTTCTCTTCCCTTCTGGTATTGGCAACAACCTGGTGCTTTCTTTGGAATGCCTTATCAAAACTTTGCTGGTTGGATGGGTACTGGTTCAGTGTTTATGACAGTAGCGGCGCTGTTGTGGAGAAACAACCCCATTAAATTAGAGCGATCGCAACTCAATATTCCTTTAGTAGTTTATTTGGCTAACTTTGGTTTTGCCACAGTGATGAGTTTGGCTGCTGGCTTCTCTATCCCTGTATTGCTGGGTGTGTTACTTGGCGTTGCACCTGCTGTAGCACTGTGGTTAAGAGGATCCGATGCATCCACTTCCGTAGCTGTGGAAGCAGCAAAACAGGAAGTTTCTGTTGGTAATGTGAAAGTTGCTTTAAAGTAACTTCAATAGTGCTGAGTCAATAATTAATTAATTACACTCAGCACTAACTTGGTAATTGGTAATGGGTAATGGGTAATTGGTAATTAGTATAAATTTTATATTTTCTGCCTTCTGCCTCCTGCCTCCTATATTTTTAATTGGTATACATATTTTGATTACAGAAAGCATTATTTCACTTCTACTATTACTGATCCAAGTACCAGCAACGGCGCTGTTATTGTCACGTTTGCTCAAGGGTCCCAGAAGACATCCACCTTTGCAACCACAACAACCAACCCCGGATATTTTGGGTAGTGTGAGTGTGGTTGTTCCCACTTTAAATGAAGCTTTGCGTATTAGTCCCCTGTTAGCTGGGTTAAGTCGGCAAAGCTATGAAGTCCGAGAAGTTATTGTTGTGGATAGCAGATCCCAGGATGGTACTCCCGACTTGGTAAAAGCTACACAACAAAAAGATCCCCGCTTTCGGGTCATGAATGATGATCCTTTACCTCCCGGTTGGGTGGGTCGTCCTTGGGCTTTACATAACGGCTTTTTGTTTAGTTCCCCAGACAGTGAGTGGTTTTTGGGGATGGATGCCGATATTCAACCTCATCCCGGTTTGGTCGCTAGTTTGGTGAAAACAGCCCAAACAGAGGGTTATGATTTGGTTTCCCTGTCTCCTCAGTTTATTCTCAAGTATCCTGGTGAATGTTGGTTACAACCGGCTTTGTTGATGACGCTGTTATATAGATTTGATCCTGCGGGTATTCACACTGAACAACCGGAAAGGGTGATGGCTAACGGACAGTGTTTTTTATGTCGGCGCTCGGTTTTAGCGGCTGTAGATGGTTATAGCACTGCTAAAGGTTCTTTTTGTGATGATGTTACCTTAGCGCGAAATATTGCGGCGGCTGGTTTTAAGGTGGGGTTTTTGGATGGGGCTAAAGTTTTCAAAGTGCGGATGTATGAGGGAGCAAAGGAAACTTGGAAGGAGTGGGGGCGCAGTTTAGATTTAAAGGATGCTTCTAACCGCGCTCAAATTTGGGGTGATTTATGGTTATTGTCCTCTGTACAGGGTTTACCCATATTGATTTTACTGGGCTTTCTTCCCCTGCTTCCCCTGCTTCCCCTGCCTCCCCTGCTCCCCCTGCGCCTGTTATTGGGACTGAATATATTTTTACTGGTAATTCGCTTTGCTTTGTTATTGGCGATCGCTCCTTCCTACGACCGTAAAAATGCTCAGGGTGGTTGGTTGTTCTGGCTTTCTCCTTTAGCTGATCCCCTCGCTGTGCTGAGAATCTTTTTATCTGCACTCCGCAAACCCAAGGAATGGCGAGGAAGAAAGTATTGAGTAGGTGACAGGTGACAGAAAAGAGTTTTTACCAATTACCCATTACCCATTACCCATTACCATGATTTATTCATTGTCATTTACCACTTGATCACCTCTTTCTAGTTCCCAAAGAATTTGATTTCCTTCCCGTCGTACCCGTGAAACTATCCAATTTCGCCAACGCCATTGATCTCCCCGACTGGTGACAGCACTTGCATGGACATCCATCAAGTCTGCTAGTTCGGAACTGGTGATTAAATAGCCTTTTTCGGCAATTTCGTCAGCAACCCGCAAAGTTTCAACTAGGTTGCGGAGGTGTAAAACCCTCATCTCAGGTGGTTTTTCGTTGTTTGTGGTTGCAGCTGACGCTGTAGATGGTTCCATAGTGGTTGTGTCTGATAAAAAAGTTCTGCTTTCCGAAATGTTTTCTTTGATTTGTGTAGAGTTGATTGGAGAATCAGATACTTTTGTGAAATTTACATTGTTTGTATTGGTTAAGGTTGCATCAAGATTTTCCGGGGATAATTGTTGAAGAGATGGAATTTTGCCGCTGGCAAAGGAGCGAGCAATCACATCACACCTTTCGTTACCTATGTTACCAGAATGTCCGCGCACGTGCTGCCATTTTACAAGTCGGCTGTTGAGTCTATCCAGGGTTTCTAACAGGTCTTGGTTTTGGACTGGGTTTCCGTCTGCTTTTTTCCAACCTTTCTTTTTCCAACCCTGCATCCATTTGGTAACACTGTTAATGAGATATTCGCTATCGGTGTACAGGGTGATGGGTTGGGTTTGTCCAGATGTAGCAAAAAATTCTAGGGCAGCGATCGCCGCTTGCATTTCCATTTTATTATTGGTGGTATGCCGGGATGCGTCCCCCATTTCGTAAACTGAACCATCATTAAAGTAAACAACAACACCCCAACCACCAGGACCAGGGTTGCCAGTGCAAGCACCATCGGTATATATGCTTTGAATTATGCGTTGTGTAGACATGATGAGTGATTAAAAATTCAAAATTAAAAATTAATAATGAGTTGCACACAGAGATTAGCAAAAAAGGGTTTTATAAATCAAGTCATCAAAGTTGCACCCTCAGTCATCAATTATCAGTCATCAGCCAATAGTATTATTAGTCAAAATGAAGCAGTTTTGATTTCAATAATGTTATTTACATCTATAGTGATCCGATTTGATTCATGAATTTTTCGTGGAGGCAGGGAACAGGGAACTCTTAACAGGAAAGAACGCTGTCAGTATTTATGGTGAGCGAAGCCGAACCATGTACTGAGTTCTGTTCAAAAATCAAATAGGAGTCCTATATTTCTGTTAATTATGTTTATTTTATATGTTTATTTTAGATAACTAAAACTATTCTCTATTCCCTATTCCTTCTTCACTATTTTCTAACTCCACAAAAATACTTTCAACAATATTCCCAATTTATATTAATATTTTATTGTCATTTATTGTCAAATATCAAACAATGATTCAATTAACTGTAGTCAAGAAAATCATCATGCAATATCTAAACACATTTCCACAAAGGATAAAGAGTATTACATTAGCAATACTCTTAACCTTATTTATTGGTTTCATGCTTCCTGCTGTTACATGGGCAACTGGTTTAGGAGTGACATCAGGTTATCTGAGTCCTTGTCCCAATACAAATAACTGTGTTGTCAGTCAAAATGCAGATACTAAACACGCCATTGATCCGATTATTTATCATGTAGACCGTGATCAAGCAAGAAAAACCTTACTCCAAGTTCTCACTGTTGTACCACGTACAGAAGTTATAGAACAAACAGATAATTACATTCATGCTATTTCTAAAAGTCGCATCTTCAAATTTGTTGATGATGTAGAGTTTTATTTACCAAATGATGAACCAGTAATTCATATCCGTTCAGCTTCTCGTGTGGGAGAGTCGGATCTTGGTGTCAACCGCAGACGTATGGAACAAATTCGTTTAGCTTTGCGTGATTTAAACATTTAATTGAAATAGAAATCAAATATTGATTTTCTAGCATCATCTATTCATCAAATTACCTTTGATTGTGAACCTGAGACAAGGGAGTTAACAAACCATCAATACTGACAAAATTTTTCTGTTGATGATATTCTTTAATTCCCTGTTCACCTTTCTTAATAGCCCAGTTAACTAAAGTGTCTCTTTGTCTTTTATATTCATAAAATGGCACAGCAAAACCACAGGAAGTTTGCACCCTGTCAATATCAGCAACAATTATTTGCCGAGTTCCGTTAATCGGAGGAAATAAAGAATACAAATAATCCCATTCAGCAGCATTAGGTAATATAGTTTTTCCCTGTCCATAAAGCCGCAAAATAGAAGGTGGTTCTTGAAAAGCGCAAAACATAAATGTAATTCTGCCATTTTCTAACAGATGGGCAGAAGTTTCATTACCGCTACCTGTGACATCTAAATAAGCAACCCGATGGGGTGAAAGAATACGAAAGCTATCTAAACCTTTAGGAGAAATGTTAACATGACCAGTAGGACTTAAAGGGGCAGTCCCAACAAAAAACATCTGCTGATTTGCAATAAATTTTTGCAATTCTTCGGTGATAGATTCAAAAACTTTAGCCATAAACAGTTTGATAGTTTTTGCAGATTTGTTATTTTCTACCATTCTCACAAAGCTTAACTTGTGTTTGAAATGTCGTCAATATTTTTATCTCCACCTCTAGAAAAAATTAATCATCAAATAGCTGATAGTGCTGGTGTTGAGTTATATGTATTCCGTCTTGATCTCATGCACCCCCAAATTAATGGTAACAAATGGTTCAAGCTGAAATACAATTTATTAGAAGCTCAGGAAAAAAAATACTCTACCATTCTTACTTTTGGTGGTGCTTATTCTAACCATATTTTTGCTACCGCTGCCGCAGGTAAGGTTTTTGGTTTGCGTACTCTTGGGGTGATTCGTGGAGAAGAAACTTTACCGCTGAATCCTACCTTAAATTTTGCCATAGAACAAGGCATGGAGTTAGTATATTGCGATCGCACAACTTACAAAAAACGGCACACAAACCAACTACAGGAAGAATTAAAACAACGATTTGGTGAAGTATTCATCATTCCCGAAGGTGGTGGTAATTTAAATGGTGTGCGTGGTTGTACAGAAATCATGGAAAACCTAAAATATCTTGACATTGACACAATTTGTCTCGCCTGTGGCACAGGTACAACCCTAGCTGGAATTGCTTTATCATTACATTCAAATCAGAAAATTATCGGATTTCCTATATTAAAAGGTGGAGAATTTTTAGCACCACAGATTACAAATTTAACACAAGATTATATTCAATCCGGTTTACCTGTACCAGTTCATAATCCGGCACATTGGCAATTGCTATACAATTACCATTTCGGAGGTTATGCAAAAGTTAACCAAGAGTTAATTAAATTTTGTCACACATTCCAACAGGAACATAACATACCCCTAGATTACGTATATACGGGAAAAATGTTTTATGGTGTAATGGATTTATTAAAAAAGGGATTTTTTTCACCAGGTAAAATACTATTAATACATACTGGTGGGTTACAAGGAAATTCTGGTATCGAAGAAAAATTACTTAAAAAAATATGAAAAACATATTTAATTAAAACAAATTTTTTACCACTAAGATCCCCGACTTCTTGAAGAAGTCGGGGATCTGAAAATCATAAAGTTACACCATGTTTTTTAGCAATTTCAGTAAGTTGATCATACTGATGTTGTGCTGCTTTCGTTAAAATTGCTTCTGCTTCTGTGGGATCAGTACCATCTTTAGGAATTAAATACTTCACATAAAGAGAAACAAAATCAACAACAGCTGCTAAACCAGACAAATCATGTTTATCAGATTGTTGTCCAGCAATAACAGCAACTAAACCAGCACGAATAGGATCAGGTTTCAATTTCATAAACTGATCAATTAGCTGTTTTAAATAATCTGCTGGTGCTAAATTTTGCAACTTACTTTGATCAGGTTTAAATTCCAATCCTGCGGCTTTAGACTGTTCTAAAACACACCATTCTGTAAATTCTTGCAGTGCAGCATCAGTAAGTTTAGGGAGATATTGGTACAGTTCTAAATTAGACACAAGGTGACACCAAATTGAGGTTTTTTAATTGCATCAAGTCCACCCTAACCTACTGTTTGATAGAGTTTTGTAATAAAACTGACAATATAGGTTTTAGATCCCCCCAACCCCCCTTAAAAAGCAGGGCTGTTTCATTCGTTTAAGAGGGTACATTTGTCAATATCTTTAGTGATAGTTTTTGAAACAAAATTGATGTGAACCAGCTACAATACCAGCAGCAGGAGGCGCAACAACACTCGTAGTTCGCTATTTGCTAAATTACCTCCTGCTTGAACTAGACTGTCAGCAGCTTTTTTCAAATATTTTCGCATTGTGAATTGGTATGAGATACCGGACTTCTTCAAGAAGTCCGGTATCTATAAACTTGAGGATTGCTATAATAAAATTAATATACATAATAAAATAAACTATGATAGCCACTACAACCCCAGCAGAAACGAGAACTTTAGTAGAAAACATTAGCTGGCAAACATTTAAAACTATGCTGGCAGAAATGGGATGTAACCGTAACACCAAATTTGCTTATGATCATGGAAATATAGAAATTATGACTCCCCAAATGCCCCATGAAAATTCTAACCGTAATATAGAAGGTTTTGTAATAATTTTATGTGAAGAATTAGGATTAGAAATTAAACGCGCTGGTTCTTTGACATTAACGAGAGATGATATCCAACGTGGTGCAGAACCAGATAGTAGTTATTACATTCAAAATGAATATTTAGTGAGAAGTAAAGATAAAATAGATTTAGCTATTGATCCACCACCAGATTTAGTTTTAGAAGTGGAGTATTCCCGACCCCAAATTGATAAATTAAAACTTTATGCCGCTTTGGGTATTCCTGAATTTTGGCGTTATAATGGTAGTAAATTAAGAATCTATACTCTCACCAATGGAGAATATTTAGAAGTTGAAATCAGTCCCACTTTTACACCTATAACTATCAAGGAAATTCCTGGATTTTTGGCAGAAACTTCAAACATCGGAGAAATAGCGACAACACGCATTTTTAGAAATTGGGTGAAAGAACAATTATGGAAAAAATGAAACATTAAAACCTTAAAAATCATTGTTGAAAAACATGATTTGTTTTTTGAAGCCAAAATCTAAAATCTAAAATCCAAAATCTAAAATCTAAAATAAAATGACTTACTCACCACCTTTACCCCCACAAACAGAACCACCCCTTCCCCCAAGGGAAACCTTACCCACAATGTATGATTTACCAAGCGAAAACCAGGAGGAAAAAGGTTTGCCAGATGATTTTCATTTTTTACAACCCTTACTTTTATATTTGACTTTTCAACCCATAAACTGGAATCCAGAATTAGTTTATAGTGCTGCGGATCTCAATCTTTATTATGATCTACAACATCCTTTATGGTATAAAAGACCTGATTGGTTTGGTGTAGTTGGAGTTTCTAAATTATATAATCATCAAGATTTGCGTTTAAGTTATGTCACTTGGCAAGAACCAGCTAACCCTTTTGTGGTAGTTGAATTATTATCACCGGGAACAGAAGAAGAAGATTTAGGAACTAAAGCAAGTCAAGCAGATAAACCCCCTACAAAATGGGAAGTTTACGAACGCATATTAAGGATTCCTTATTATATTGTTTTTAGTCGTTATACCAACGAAGTCCGCGCATTTCAATTAGTAGGTGGTCATTATGAATCTGTAAATTTTATTGATGGACGTTTACATATCCCAGAAATAGGTTTAAGTTTGGGGTTATGGGAAGGAACATTTCGTGGTATTCCTAAACTTTGGTTGAGGTGGTTTACATTAGATGGGGAATTAATTCCCGAACCTTCAGAAGAAGCAAAGGCAGCGAAAATAAAAGCCGAAAAATTAGCGGAAAAATTGCGTAAATTGGGTATTAATCCTGATGAAATTATGTAATAGTAAATAACTACTCAATTAGGGGTTGCTGAGAAAGTCTTTCCGTGAGGGCATAGGAGTCAGGAGTCAGGAGTCAGGAGTCAGGAGAAGATTTGAAAATTTCTTTGCCATCTCTTGAAATCCCAAAAAATGCACACTTTTTCCGGTATACCCTTCAAAACCCTTGCACTAATTTCTGTGTTTATCAGCCTCTAACCTTTGATATATCAAGGTTTTAGGTTTATTCAGCAAACCCCAATTACGTAGTTTAAGTGTAGATACCGGACTTTTTAAAGAAGTCTGGTATCTTTAGCTGATTAACGATAATCTTGACTTTGAACACTCCGCAATTTCGCCGCATCTCTCATACCATAATCAGCACGGGTGAAGCGATTCAATTGCATTTCAAAAAACTCCCGATTTGCCTGTAAATGTTTAGGATTGGGATCATCTAAAGGATATAACAACGCAGTTCTTAAAGCTTGAATTACCGCAGATGTGACATTGTACATTGAACGTTGGAAAGTTACACCCAACTGAATCAACATATCATCTTCACCCCGACAATGTTTTTTGTAATAATCAACTAAATATTGGGGCAGAAAATGCAACATATCCTGCATTAATAATGTGGGTGGAATACCCGCAGTACCTACAGGGAATACGTCAGCGTAAAGAATGCCATAATGGAAGTCTTTTTGGTCTTCTGGTACTTGTCCTGCTTGGGCATTATAAGACTTTGTGCCTCTAAATGGTGCAGTCCGGTAAAATACAGCTTCTACATAGGGTAAAGCTGCTTCATATAACCAAGTAAAACCTTTAGATTTGGGAATGACTTCATAACATTCACCATCAACATAAACATGATGATAAATAGGACGACCGGCGATCGCAAAAATACCATTCACTAAAAAATTCATGGCATCAGGAACACCTTTAAAACCGCCTTCATCATAAATATCCGACATTTCAAAAAATACCGGTGCCATTACTTCCCAGAAAAGTCCTAAATTGGCATAATAAGACATCATCCGGCACTGTTCCAAAAACATATCAGGGAACAGTTTATAAAGTCCCAACATTAAAGGATTTTTCTTAAAGTAAGCTTTAATTGCTTTATCAGCATTAGCTTTATATTCATCCGAATCTAAATAGGCATCAAATTGATTTACAGGGGCGTACATTTTCCGATGCCATAACATCGCTTGCATACAAGCTTCCGCAAATTCCATGTTAATTCTGTCATGGAATAAATGATGTAGTAACTTTGGCATTTTGCGAGTTTCACCCTTTTCCATAAATGCCAAAAGTTCAGGATGTGCTGTAGCTTCACCGCGCCAAATTCTTAAATCAGCATCATCCCCTGCATAATGATTATGTAAGTCTAAATATTCTTGAGGTAAGAAATATTTAAAAGCAGGCAGAGGATTTAAAAAGACTCTTTCCCCAATATAAAGCAAGTCGCGCCAGTAAAAATCCATCGGTACTGCGTAAGCTTTATAAATACCGATGATTTGCATTAAGTTTTCTGGTGTATCTGGCAGCATTGAACCACCAGCTTCTAGACGATGAATGACATCGGCAAATTCGTGATTTGATGGTGGTAGTTTGGTGATTGGTTTATCGGGAGTTTGTACCATTTTGATTTCCTATATTTATGAATTTATCACGCAGAGACGCAGAGGCGCAGAGAGATTTAAGAGGTTAATAAATGTACTAGATTATCTATCTTATTCCTTTTCTTCTTCTCATTCTTCTCTTCCTTAGTGTTCTTCGTGCCTTCGTGGTTTTTCTCGTTTTTTTCTCGTTCCCATACAGAGTATGGGAATGAATTTTAAAAGGTTCTGCCTTTTAGTTTTTTTACAGTAGAGGCAGATCCTCTGAGATAGCATTCCCAGTCTCAGACTGGGAACGAGATCAATTTTTCTGACAAGCTGACAGCTTAAAAAATTACTTCAAAGCCACTTGAGAAATTACGGTTTTTTCAGGAGTAGGAATAGCTGCTACCATTGCTGTAGTTGTGGTTTCACTCCAGCGCACTAACCAGGTAGGTTGTACTCCCAAGAAAATGATCAGGGAAGCTAATATTAATGCGGGAATTTTTTCTGCCCAAACCACTCTGGGATAATAAGCTAAGTCGTTATTTAGTCTACCGAAACAGGTGCGGTTGAGAAGAATAACGAAGTAAACCGCAGTTAAACCAGAGGAAGCTACACACAATAATGTGGGGATGGGGAAGGTGGAAAAACTGCCTTGGAAAACGATAAATTCTGCAATAAAA
This sequence comes from Sphaerospermopsis sp. FACHB-1194, assembly GCF_014696235.1. Classification (NCBI taxonomy): domain Bacteria; kingdom Bacillati; phylum Cyanobacteriota; class Cyanophyceae; order Nostocales; family Aphanizomenonaceae; genus Sphaerospermopsis; species Sphaerospermopsis sp. FACHB-1194. Next base: position 82,153 of record NZ_JACJPU010000002.1, read on the forward strand.
CCAGTTAAACCAGGGATACCGGCGCTGGCCATACCACCTAACACCAGTAAAGCACTGACGATAGGTAAACCGCGAATAGGACTCATTAAACCATTGAGTTTATCTAGTTCTCTTGTTCCAACTTTGGTTTCTACAAGTCCCACTAAATGGAAGAGAATAGCCAGAATTAAACCATGACTAAACATTTGCGCGACTGCACCAACTAAGGCCAGGTTGGTACTAGCTGCGGCTGCAAGTAAAATATAGCCCATGTGTCCGATTGAACTATATGCTACCATGCGCTTGATGTCTTTTTGGGCGATCGCTACAACTGCCCCATAAATTGCACTAACAGCACCCCATATTGCTAAGGTTGGTGCTACTACATTCCAAGCTTGGGGAAATAAACCAAACCCAAATCTTAAGAGTCCATAAGTTCCTAATTTAGCTAAAATTCCACCTAATAAAATAGCAATAGGTGCAGAAGCTTCAACGTAAGCATCAGGTAGCCAAGTATGGAAAGGAATTAAAGGAATTTTGATGCCAAAACCTAAAATTATTCCTACTAATAATAACAGTTGCATTCCCGCAGACAGGTTTTGAGTATTAACCGCATCTAAGGCAAAACTATGAGAACCACTTAACCAAACTATGCCCAGGAATGTTGCTAAAATAAATGCCCCGGAAACTGCTGTATAAATCAAAAATTTCATCCCAGCATAGGCGCGTTTTTCTCCTCCCCAAATGGAAATTAATAAATAGAAAGGTATTAATTCCAATTCATAGAAAAGGAAGAAAAGTAGTAAGTTTTGGGCTAAGAAAGCACCAGCAACACCACCGCTAACTAATAAAATCAGCGAATAGAAAAGTTTAGGACGTTCGGTATTTTGGTTACTGCTGTAAATGGCTATCCAAGTTAATAAGCTATTCAATATCAACATTAGAATTGATAGCCCATCAACACCTAATTGATAATTTAAACCCAAGGTTTCATTCCAAGGTAAATTCTCTTGAAACTGCATTCCTGGACTATTGATATCAAATTTCAGCAGGATGAAAGCATTCCACAATAGAACTACAAAGGAAAGAGTTAAAGCTACTAATCTAGTTCTCGTTTTAGGAATGACTGTATCTGGTAAAAATCCGATAATTGCAGCGCCAATAATTGGCAACCAAATTAAAACACTTAACATCTTTGGTAATTGGTAATTGGTAATTGGTGATTGGTGATTGGTGATTGGTGATTGGGTAAAATTATGATATTTTGTTTCCTAATTTTCTTTCACCTATCACCTACTGATAGCTTTTAAAAAACCAAATTCATGAACTGCACACCCCAGAAAGGCCATGTAACCCAAGCACCTAAAACGCTAACTCCTAATAAAACAGTGAAAGCGTAAAATTGGGTTTGTCCATTGTTGCTATATTTCAACCCTTCCCCACCTAATAAGGAGAATAAACCGACAAAATTAACAATGCCATCAACGACAAATCTATCCACCATGTCAGCTAATTTAGAAAGTTGGGCAACGCCAAAAATGATGGTCATTTTGTAAAGGTTGGGGGTATAAAAATCGTAAGCAAGTAAATTTTGTAAACCTTGGAAGGGTAAGCGAACTGGTTTAGGAATAATGTTTCCTAAATAAATTACAGCACTAATACTGCAACCGAAAATACTTGACCAAATAAATAACAGTGCCACATCTTTATTTAATGTTGCCCAACTAGGTAATAAAGATAAACTTTCCAACACTAAAGGCAGATGTAAAACAAAACCAAATAAAACCATCATTGGTAAAACCATCAACCAAATAGCTTCCGGTGAACGTTCACTCATTTGTTTGGGTTTACCACCAAAGATTAAACCAAATTCTCTGGTTAAACTAAAGGCTGTAAACACATTGACGGCAATTATTATTCCTACTAACCAAGGGTGTGTTCCCCATAAACCATCAGCTAATTTTACTAATGCCCAAAAACTTCCTAAAGGTGGGAAACCAATTAAACCCAATGTTCCCACAATAAATGCTAAACCGGAAATGGGACGACGTGACCATAAACCACCGAGTTGGGTAACGTCTTGGGTGACACTATTCCAAACTATTCCTCCGGTACTCATGACTAAAAGTGCAGCAGATAAAGCATGAGTGAGGACTAATAATAATGCGGCTTCATCCTGTTGTGTGCCTACGGCGATAAACACTAAGCCCATGTAAGCACTGACAGAATAAGATAAACAGCGTTTGATGTCAATTTGGGCGATCGCAATTAATGAACCACCAATAGCTGTAACTGCACCAATAGCTACCATTGCGGAGGAAGCTATGGGAGACAAACTAAATACAGGTTGTAATTTAATCAGCACCCATGCACCACTGGCAACTACCACTGAGTTCCGTAAAATGGTACTGGGAACAGGTCCTTCCATTGCTTCATCCAACCACAAATGCAAGGGAAACTGAGCGCATTTACCCATTGGACCGGCAATTAAAGCCAAACAAACCAAAGTAATAATTGTCGGGTCTACTTGGGCAGTTTGCGCCCAAATTGCTAAATCTTTATAATCCCAAGTTCCTGCTAAAGTCCACAGTCCGAGAACTCCCATTAACAGGAATAAGTCACCAACCCGCTTGGTTAAAAACGCATCTCGCGCACCGGTCACAACCAATGGTTGACTAAACCATAAACCTACCAACAGGTAAGTTCCTAAAGTGAGAATTTCTAAAACTACATAACTGAAAAATAGGTTATTACATAAAGCTAAGGCACATAAACCAGCTTCAAATAAACCTAATAAAGAATAAAATCTTCCCCAACCCCAGTCCATTTCCATATAACCCACAGCATAAACTTGGGCAAGGAAATTTAAACCCGTAATAACCATTAATGCCCCTACATTAATTGCAGAGAGTTCTAAATTAATAGTTAGTTTTAAACCTGCTGTGGATAACCAAGGAATAAATACCTCTTTAGCAGGATGATTCCAAGTACCCAGAAAGGCTATTGCAGAATGTAAAAACGCCAAAAATGTCATTACTAAGTTGACATAACCTGCCGGTCTTGGTCCGGTTTTCCTGATTATTCCCGGCGACCAAGGTAAAGCTAAAACACCACCTAATAAAGCATAGCAAGGGACTAGCCAAACGGTCTCTAGCAGGTACTGAGACATGAACTCACCTCTATATTTGCACTGAATATTGTTGCTTGTTTGTCAACAAGCGTTGATCCCTGATGATGTTAACTAGAAATAATAAGACAATTTTATTTTTGCTTAATATTGTTAGATATAGCTTACCGTTATCTCTGCCAAAAGGGAATTACTTAACTAGATAAATCCACGATATTTTATCTAATTTTTTCTTATAGTTCTATGGATTGATTTATCTGATAGTATCTATCGTATAGAATCTATGAATATACCAAACAACAGGAAATAGCGGGAGCAAGGTCAAAAAAATTAATTCTTGCTCCTGACTCCTGTACATAAACTGCGCCAGAAAGTTTCTACTGACTTCTAGAAATTTGCAATTCTGCTATAATTGGTGCTGATGAGTTTATGTAGCTAATAGGGGCGGGTTTCATATCTCGGTAGTCGAGGATTTGAACGACAATTAGGTAAGCTATAGCTAAAAGTATAGAAATTGCACCTGTAATAATGGCGACTATTTTTGAACGGTTCATCAGAATTTCCTAAAAGTTAAAATTTGATAGTTGATAGTTGATAGTTGATAGTTGATAGTTGATAGCCTATTCCTGACTCCTGACTCCTGACTCCTGTACGGGCGTTCGCGAAGCGTGCTGGAAGCATCAGCATTCGGGCGTTCGCGTAGCGTGCCGAAGGCAATCAATTATCAATTTTTATCACAGGTTATTTTCCGAATGCTTCGCCCCTACTTCGCCCCTACTTCGCCCCTACGACTCCTGACTCCTTGAACTCCTGACTCCTTCTTTAATGAGTTCTGTAGCTTGTTGGGCAGAAAGAGGTTTATAGAACAGATATCCTTGCACATCATCACAATTAATAGACTTTAAGAAATCTAGTTATTCAGGCTTTTCTACTCCTTCAGCAATTAGTGTTAACCCCAAGCTGCGTCCCAAGTCAACTATAGCCTTGATGATATGAGCTACTTTAGCATCTCTGGCCAATTCTTTGATAAAAGACCGATCAATTCCATGCAGATGAAAGGGTTTTTCCAAGGTTTGTAAAATTCTGGGAGCTACTTGAGCTACTTATTCCTGATGATTCAATACAGCAAAATAACTATGAGATACACCCGACTTAAAGCCTGTAAAATAGACAGTGCCGACACTTCTAGAATAAAGCAGGAAGAAAAAGTCGACTTTTGTTCGCATTAGTTAGGGCTTGTCGAATAAATGTAAAACCTAGATAGAGTTAGCCGTTTTGTATCGGCTGACGGCAAGGAACACCATCAGAAACACTGAGAGAATTATTGCCTGGAGGTGAAGGAGATGCTTCTGGTGTCATGGGTGCGGCTAACTCTCCAGAAGCAGCGTTTTCTGTTTCATCACTCATAATCGGTGGACGAATGGCGCTAATAACTGTCTTGATGACAACAGCACAAGGAACCGCCACAATCACGCCCAAAAGTCCACCGATTCTTGCCCCAGTCAAAACGGAAATGAGTATCCAAACTGGATTTAAACCTGTAAAACTTCCTAAAATCCGGGGTGCAATGATATTTTCCAGAATTTGCTGCACGATGACTGCGGCGGCTAAGACTCTAGCACCCATCCAAAAGTCTTGTAGGGAGACTAACAAAGTTGTCATGGCGATACCCACAGAACCACCAAAGGGGATTAGCGCCATAATGCCGATAGTTAAGCCAAACAACAACCCATAAGGCACTTTCAACCACAAAAAGGTGGGAATCAGAGCCGAGGCCATACAAGTAGATAAAATCAACTGGGTGATAAAGAAGTTTTGAAAACTTAGGCGTACTGTTCGGGAAAAAGGTTCACGAAATTTAGTAGGGAGCCATTCTACTAAGCTTTGCCAAAGTTCACCGCCATGTTGCAATAGATAGAAAGTCAAAACCATCGTTAACAGAAAGTCTAACAAGCTGGTAAAGGTGACGACAGCGAGATTTAATACTTGTCCGGCTATAGCTTGCAGTTGACTCTTGACGCGATCATTAATTTGCACGACGATAGCATCAAGATTAATCGGTAAGCCCATCATCTCGGCTTTCTCATTTAACATCATTAACTGCGATCGCCCAGAGTCTATCAACTCTGGTAAACGGGCTACTAACTGCTGGGCTTGAGTTAGGGCTAGAGGAAAGAGGGTGACACCCAGCGCCAATAAAATTGATAAAGCTGATAAAAATACCAAAATGGCGACTTGTTCTCGTCTTGCACCGTGCTTTTCCATCCAACTTACTGGGTAGTTAAGCAGAAATGCCAGCACTGAGGCTCCGACTAAAATGACTATCAAAGAGTGGAAATAATGAAAAATTGCCGATATCGCCCAACCATTGAGAACTAATAGAGGAGCGAATAGCGCGATCGCCCCGATTCGCGCTACTGGTGTAAATGTTTGCCACCAGTCAAGTAGCTTTCGTGTCTGCATTTTTAGCTGATTGGGGATAGAACTAAATACAACTTAAGCTAAATTCTTGTTTACAGACTATTATCTCTAACTATATGAATCTTATGTCTTCCTCTGGTTTATGATGAGACCCTCCACAATGGAAAATCTACCACCTATTGATAATTACCCACCTGCTCCAGAAACTGCCACTTCTAAAAGATTGCTGCTTTTATACTTGATTCCTGTCATCGGCTTTTTTCCTTCCCTTTGGACTCTCTATCGCCATGAGGGTAGTCGGGAACAACTGGCCGTGAGTCGTCTGTCCATTACCTTGGGCTTTACATGGATGTTAGGGTACTTGCTGTTAGCAACTGGGGCAGCTACTTCAGATTTTTTTACACTCCGGTTGTTAATTCTTAACAGTTTTCTCACATCTGGTTACTTTTTAGTGAGTGTTTGGTTAATTTCTCGTGTCATTCAAGGCAGGTCTTATCCTTTGCCTGGATTCAGTAGTTTTGCCGAGCGAATACTGCGTAAATAGTAAATTTACATTTGTTCATGTTTTTAACAATCTGAGGATTGATACCAGCATTTATAGGTAATCTACCCACCAATATCATCAAATAATCAAATTTGGTTTATTATTGCCATACTTCCATAAACTACTTCCATCAACTTCCCGGATGATCAAAAAATCAACAGAAATGCAGGTAAAGGTCTTGTAGTATCTACGATAGGTAAGTAAGTAGACAACACCAAGAATTATCCATCATGGTCTAATTTATTTACATATATTGAGTTGGTATTGAGTAAGCAAATTTACGGTATTTTAGCAGTCAGTGTGAGGAAATCTGTGACTAGTCAAAGAACATCAGCAGCAGGCAAAAAATCAGCGAAAGCTAAAGCTAAAGGCAAAAACTCTCGCAAATCAAAATCAGGTCGCTGGCTATGGTTTGCGGTGGGTATGGGCGGGATAGCAATGGTCTCAGGTATGGCAGGGGCTTTGTTGGCTGTTTCTTGGGATAGTACACCTTTGCAGCAAGCTCAGTTAAGTGCTAAGGAGGCGGCAGTTTTTGATAGCGATCGCATTTCTGGCAATGGCTTCCAATTTTCTCAATTAACTCGCCCTGTGAATATCTTGGTGATGGGGATGAGTGTACTGCCTCCAGATATCCAAAATCCACCTATTGAAACCCAAGGACTTAGATATCTACCCCAAGTTAATTCTTTTGACGGTCTTGCTGATGTCATGCTCTTGATCAAGTTTGATCCAGATACCAAAAAAATAGTTATGCTTTCCATTCCCAGAGATACCCGGACAGAGGTTGAAGGGTTTGGGTTGAAAAAAATTAACGCCGCCAATGTCGATGGTGGACCGGCTTTAACTGCTAAAACTGTCAGCAATCTCTTGGGAGGCGTGGGAATTGATCGTTATGTCCGCATTAATGTCTTGGGTGTTGGCAAGTTAATTGATGCCTTGGGTGGTGTAACTGTCTATGTCCCCAAAGATATGAAATATAAGGATGATTCTCAACATTTATATATTAATTTAAAGGCTGGTAAACAGCATTTGGCAGGTGATCAAGCACTACAATTACTCCGGTTTCGCCATGATGAACTCGGAGATATTGGCAGGATTCAACGGCAACAAATGGTATTACGTGCCTTGATTGAACAAAGTCTTAATCCAGCAACATTAACACGATTACCAGAAATTCTAGAAACAGTGAGAGAACATATTGATACTAACTTATCTGTTGAGGAACTTGTGGCTTTGGTTGGTTTTGGGGCGCGAACCAATCGCTCTAATATGCAGATGTTAATGCTTCCCGGTCGTTTTAGTGAAAAACATGAGTATGAGGCTAGTTATTGGATACCCGATCCACAAATAATTAATAAATTAATGGTGCAAAACTTTGGTTTAGAATCAACATCAGTTGATCCTGAAATCACTGATCCCTCTCGGCTACGGATCGCAATTCAAGATAGTACAGGTGGCGATCGCTCTCAAATTCGTCCCTTAATTGCAGCTTTAGAACAAGCTGGATATCGTAATATCTTTATTTCTCGACCTTGGGGTGAACCTTTGGATACTACTCACATTGTTGCTCAACAAGGTGATAGTGATAGTGCTGAATCTATTCGTAATACTTTAGGTTTTGGAGAAGTGCGGGTTGAAAGCACTGGTAATATCGCCTCTGATATTAGTATTCAAGTAGGTCAAGATTGGTTACTACATAAACCAGTGTTTGAAAATATGGTTAGGTGACAGGTGACAGGAAGATGGGGAGTTGGGGAGTTGGGGAGATTTATTCTGTCTCCTGAACTCCTGAACTCCTAAGAAAAATCTACCAAGATGCAGCTTTACGTCTCTTATAGGGAACGCCAGTAAAAGGTTGAAAACCAGTGACAGGATAAGCGTCATCTGTAGGGCTAAAAATTCGCATGAAGGCTTCAGAAATAAATTGGGTCATACTAGCAAGCATTCTGGAGATAAACATAATCTAAGACTCCTTTTTTATGCCCTTTATCTGAGATATCTATTACTTTAATGCTGATATTTGTTGGTTGCTCATATTCGCAATATATTTATATTTTACGCAATGTTTTTTTAGATTGCTTTGCAATACTTCATTGAGTTGAAGAATCACACTTTTTCTTTTAATTCTAATTGTAAATTCTTGGCGAGTAATCGGGTATTTTTCTGACATAATTATTAGTCTTACCATTAAAAACTGTGAAATAATAGATATATAAAGATATATAAAGATTAATTTGCCTTGATTGGCAAGGTTTTCAGGCATCATCTTTTCTATACTTGACATTAATTATGGTATGATTTACCATAATAAGAGAAGCACTCTTAGTAGGACGCTTTCAGATGACAGCTTTTGCAAATGTTGATGATGACAAGTACAGATACCAAAACCCAGAACTGAATCTTTGTCCTGAAAATTATAGTTTGCTGACAGACCTTTACCAGCTAACAATGGCAGCTTGTTACACAGGTGAAGGAATAGAACAAAAACGAGCCAGCTTTGAATTGTTTGTTAGACGCTTACCTGAAGGGTTTGGCTATTTAATAGCGATGGGTTTGGCGCAAGCTTTGGAATATTTAGCTAATTTTCGTTTTAATTCTGCCCAAATTGCTGCTTTACAAAGAACAGGTATATTTTATCATGCACCTGAGCGTTTTTGGTCATTATTAACAGAGGGTTGTTTTACTGGGGATGTGTGGGCAGTCCCAGAAGGAACTGCTGTATTTGCTAATGAGCCATTATTAAGAATTGAAGCGCCTTTATGGCAAGCACAAATAGTAGAAACTTATCTTTTAAATACACTTAATTATCAAACATTAATCGCTACCAGGGCTGCTAGATTACGTAATATTGCGGGGGAAAAAGCAAAACTCTTAGAATTTGGCACACGCAGAGCTTTTAGTCCTCAAGCTTCTTTATGGGCTGCAAGGGCAGCTTTAGCAGGTGGTTTAGATGCCACTTCCAATGTGTTAGCAGCATTACAACTAGGTGAAAACCCAACTGGTACAATGGCTCACGCTTTAGTAATGGCGTTATCAGCTTTAGAAGGAAGTGAACAACAAGCGTTTATAGCTTTTCATCAATATTTTCCGGGTGCGCCTTTATTGATTGATACTTTTGATACTGTTGCTGCTGCTGAAAAGTTAGCTAAAAAGGTAAATAGTGGGGAAATGACATTAACTGGGGTGAGGTTAGATTCTGGTGATTTAGTTAGTTTATCAAAACAAGTGCGATCGCTCCTACCACAAATTACAATTTTTGCCAGTGGTGACTTAGATGAATGGGAAATACAAAGATTAAAAAATCAAGGTGCAGAAATTGATGGTTATGGTTTAGGCACAAAGTTAGTAACAGGTTCTCCTGTAAATGGAGTTTATAAATTAGTAGACATTGATGGTATTCCGGTGATGAAAATGTCTAGCGGTAAGTTTACTTATCCTGGTAAAAAACAAATTTTTAGGTCTTTAGTTGATGGTAAATTACAATCTGATAGATTAGGTTTATTAGATGAAAATTCTGGGAAAGAAAAACCTTTGTTAGAGTTAGTGATGAAATCAGGTAAGCAGATAAAACCAACAGAAAATTTACAAACTATTCGAGAAAGAAGCGCATTATCTGTAGCGAGTTTACCGCAGGAAACAAGAAGTTTAGAAAATCCAATTTCTGTAAAAGTAGAAATTTCGGAAATGCTGCATGAGTTGAAGGAAAAGACTAAGAAACTAACCGCAAAGAACGCAAAGGACGCAAAGTAAGATGAAAAAGATCGCTTTATTCGGAACAAGTGCTGATCCACCAACTGCGGGACATCAAAAAATTATTAAATGGTTATCTCAACATTATGATTGGGTAGCGGTTTGGGCTGCTGATAATCCTTTTAAAGAGCAACAAACTCCTTTACCTCATCGTGCAGCAATGTTGAATTTGTTAATTACAGATATTCAAGCACCATTAGGTAATATTAGTTTGGAACAAGAATTAAGTAGTTGGCGAACTTTGGAAACATTAGAAAAAGCGAAATTAAGATGGGGTAATGATGTCGAATATACCTTAGTAATTGGATCAGATTTAGTTATTCAATTACCAAGATGGTATCATATTGAAGATTTATTAAAACAAGTGAAATTGTTGGTGATTCCTCGTCCTGGATATGTAATAGATAATATTAGTTTGGAAAAAATTAGGGAATTAGGAGGAAAAATTGCGATCGCTAGTTTAACAGGTTTAGATGTTTCCTCTACCGCTTTTCGTCAACAAAAAGATCATCAAACTCTCACACCCCCTGTTATAGATTATATTTATCGGGAGAAATTGTACGTTTAAATGCCACTACGTAACCATAAGAAAATCTCAAATTCCACACTTCAACAAACTTTGGCTGATTTTAAAGTCGGTGTGGATAATGTCATATTTTCTGTAGATACTACCAAAAATCGGCTGTTAGTTTTATTAGTAATGCGACAGCAAGAACCATTTTTAAATTCTTGGAGTCTCCCTGGTACTTTAGTTAGACAAGGAGAATCTTTAGAAGATGCTGCTTATCGCATTATGGCAGAAAAAATAAAGGTTAATAATCTTTATTTAGAACAACTTTATACTTTTGGTGGTCCAAACCGTGACCCCAGAGAAGAAATTAATAGTTATGGAGTGCGTTATTTATCAGTTAGTTATTTTGCTTTAGTTCGGTTTGAAGAAGCAGAATTAATTGCTGATAAAGTTGCGGGTATTGCATGGTATCCCGTTAAACAAATACCTCAGTTAGCATTTGATCATAATGAAATTATCACCTATGGACACAGAAGACTGAAAAATAAATTAGAATATAGTCCCGTAGCATTTGATGTTTTACCAGAAACCTTTACTTTAAATGACTTATATCAGTTATACACCACAGTTTTAGGAGAAAACTTTTCTGATTATTCAAATTTTCGAGCGCGTTTATTGAAACTTGGTTTTTTATTAGATACAGGAATTAAAGTATCAAGAGGTGCAGGTCGTCCCGCGAGTTTATATAAATTTGATGCAGAAGCTTTTGCACCGTTTAAGGATAAACATTTAGTTTTTATTTAAATTAGGTGACAGGTGACAGTTAATAGAGAATAGATAAAAATTAGTTACAAATCACCAATTACCAATCACCAATTACCAATTACCAATTACCAATTACCAATTACCTATTCCCTTGTCTTATGAAAATTGCAATTGCCCAACTTAACCCTATTATCGGTGACTTAACAGGAAACACTCAAAAAATCCTGGAAGTTGCACAACAAGCAGCAGCAAATAATGTCCGTTTATTATTAACACCTGAACTGTCTTTATGTGGTTATCCACCCAGGGATTTATTATTAAATCCTAGTTTTGTGAAATCAATGGATATCACATTAAAAAAATTAGCTCAAGATTTACCAGCTAATTTAGCTGTTTTAGTGGGAACTGTAGTTAAAAATAAAGATGCTCATATTACAGGGGGTAAAACTTTATTTAATAGTATTGCTTTATTAGAAGCAGGAAAAATTAAACAATATTTCTATAAGCGACTATTACCAACTTACGATGTATTTGATGAAAATCGCTATTTTGAACCAGGATTGCAAGCTAATTATTTCGCTTTAGATGATATCAATATTGGTGTGACTATTTGCGAAGATTTATGGAATGATGAGGAATTTTGGGGAAAACGTCATTATGCAGTTAATCCCATTGCTGATTTATCCATTTTAGGTGTAGATTTAATTGTCAATTTATCCGCTTCTCCTTATACAGTTGGTAAGCAAAAATTAAGGGAAGCAATGTTAAAACATAGTGCAGCCAATTTTCAACAGTCAATTATTTATACTAATCAAGTTGGTGGAAATGATGATTTAATATTTGATGGACGTAGTTTTGCTGTAAATAATCAGGGTGAAATTATTTGTCGTGCTAAAGGTTTTGAAACAGATTTTTTAACTATTGAATTTGATGAACAAATGCGAGATTTACAGTTAGATTCTATTTCCCCAGTTTATGAATCTGAAGATCAGGAAATTTGGCAAGCTTTGGTTTTAGGTGTGCGAGATTATGTAAAAAAATGCCGTTTTTCTCAAATTGTTTTAGGTTTAAGTGGTGGTATTGATTCCGCTTTAGTTGCTGCTATTGCGACAACTGCATTAGGTAAAGAAAATGTTTTAGGTGTATTAATGCCTTCTCCTTATAGTTCTGAACATTCTGTGAGTGATGCTTTAAAGTTAGGGGAAAATTTAGGAATTAAAACTCAAATTTTACCTATTGGGGAATTAATGCAAAGTTTTGATCATACTTTAGCTGATTTATTCACAGGTACAGAATTTGGTATTGCTGAGGAAAATATTCAATCTCGCATTCGTGGTACTTTGTTAATGGGGATATCTAATAAATTTGGACATCTGCTTTTATCTACTGGTAATAAATCAGAAATGGCTGTAGGTTATTGTACACTTTATGGTGATATGAATGGTGGTTTAGCGGTAATTGCAGATGTGCCAAAAACCCGTGTTTATTCTATTTGTAATTGGTTAAATACCCATCATCAAAAAGAAATTATTCCTCAACATATTATCACAAAAGCACCAAGTGCAGAGTTAAAACCTGGTCAAGTTGATCAAGATTCTTTACCAGCTTATGACATTTTAGATGATATTTTAGAACGGTTGATTAATAAACATCAATCAGCAGGGGAAATAGTTAATGCAGGTCATGATCAAGTAATAGTAAATAGGGTGTTAAAACTGGTTTCTATTGCGGAATTTAAACGCCGTCAAGCAGCACCAGGATTGAAAATTACTGATCGTGCTTTTGGTACTGGTTGGAGAATGCCTATTGCTAGCAAGGTAATTGGTGACTGGTGACTGGTGACTGGTGACTGGGGAAAATCAAGTCAAAAGTCAAAAATTCTGTTCCCTAATAATTACGAATTACATTCGCGTAGCGTTTCCGAAGGAAATATTACAAATTACACCTTTTCCTTTTGAGGTGTAGCAATACCCCGCTTCACTAAACCAGCTTCCAATTCTTCAATAAAACGCACATCTTCTTTTAATAAAGGTTGCTGATAACTCGCTTTTGGTTGCTTTTCTAAAAAACTAAATGCTTGTCTAAATTGTTGAGGAGTAGCTTTAATAGGTGCATCAAAATGACAAGAAATAATTTGTTGAAAATCCCAATTTGCAATTTGATCAGCCCATTCTATTACTTCTCTTCCTCCTTGAGGAAGGATGAGAATTTGTAAAATTGGGGCGACAAAAGGACGACCATTACCAGATAATGCAGTAAAGGTATCTTGCCAATTTTCATCCCATTTAAAGGGGAAAAAACCAAAGTATGCTTGATGTGAACGATCAGGGGATTTTTTGGCATCTTTCCACATTTCCCCAAGTTGAGAAATTTTGACTGCACTGGGACGAAAATAAATTGCAAATAAAGCTATTCTTTGCCAACCACGACGACGGTTATCAGCATTATCTATCATTTTTTGCTGGGCGTTGTCTCTAGCATGAAATAGTAAGGGATAGGGATCTATTTGTAAAATTTCTGGTGGTTCTTCAGAAATAGAAAGTATGGTATCTGTTAATAATAAAGTGCGAGATGGTTTGTGTAATAATGCAACTTCTTGGAAAGAACCTTTACCTAAATTGATATCTAAAATTTTATATTCAAATTCATTACCAAAGGGGTTGTTTTGATGATTTATTGATAAAAATAATGTCCGTTTTTGAGGAAAACCTAACCAAATGAGGGGAAGATTAAAAGGAATACTCCATTGATGGGGAGCAACATAAACTAAAGCCTGGGGAAATTTTCTGGCAAAAGGACCGACAAATATTTTATGTTCTAAACCGGAACTGGTAGGTAAAATTATATATTTTACTTCCCCATGTTTTTGTTCCAATTCTTTTACTAAATTGATACATTCTGGGGTAGGTGCTACAGGTGCATAAACTAAAAGTCCGCCTTCCTGTAGCTTAATTATGGTCATTCTAACTGGTACAACTGTATACAGAATGCCCTGTAATTGATCAAATATCCATAGGCTATCTTTGATAATTTCTCGGCATAGAGTCTTTCTTTTTCCGTAGGGATACAGAGGTAAAATAGGCCAAAAAGACCATGACAAATTTTGCTGATTTTCTATTCCCTGAGTATTCATAATTTTGGTAATTCACCAGAGTCTATTTCTTATTTTTAGCATTGGTTAGAGTTCAGCAATCATTTAATTTGTCAAGGAATTTTTTTCTGCTACCTACTAACATTAACCTCCGATCTCTCTGAGCATATTTTCTACTCTGTTTGCACCTTCTGCATCATTACTGCTGCGATATAAACTAAGAGCTTGTCTTAAAGCATTGCTGGCCTGTTGAGTTTGTCTACGTTGTTTGAACATTGAACCCATCAATTCATAAGTACGTGGATTGTTACGGTTTAATTTAATTGCTTCTTCAAAAGCCCACATCGCTGAGGTATAATCACCTAAAGCAGTTTGTGTGACACCTAAACCTAAATAAGCATTAAAATTGCTACGGTTTAGCTGGATGGATCGACGATAAGCTTCTTTTGCTCCGTTGGTGTCTCCTAAATTACCTTTGATATAACCTACAGCGTAATAAAAGTCACTATTATTCCCATCTAGGGCGATCGCACGACGATAAGCAGTTAAAGCTAACTGAAAATTACCTTGTTGAGCATATAAGAACCCAATTCCAGAATGAATTCTCGCATTTCTGGGAGCTAATTTTGCTGCTTCCTGATAGACAGCGATCGCCCCATTATAATCCCCCGCATCGACTAATTTCCGCCCTTCCTCTAATAATTCCCTTAACCGTGGGTTACTTGCTTGGGCAACTAATACCTCTGTACTTTCAGCCACTACAGGAATTGCAGTTACAAAACTTCCTAATAATAGAACAGCCACCAAAAATGATGTTTGTTTGTATACCATAAAGATCCTTAAATTTTAGTGAAGTTTTTGTTTGTACATTAAAACAAAAATATTTAGTTTTGAAAACTGTATTTATTCACATTAACAAAATCTTCTAAAATTGGTAATTTTTAGAACCCTGTCCTGTTGCTGTATATAGGAATTCAGGCGAACATCTATACTCATCTGATAAGTGGCAAGACTATGAACTAGATGCAATTCAATTGGCATTTACAAGTGTAGCAGGATGAAAATATAGGATGAAAATAAGATCCAAAAAGTTCCAGAAGTTATGGCAATCTGTATCAGAGGCACATAAAAACCCAAACTTTAAACTATTGGCTGTCAATAAGGAAATATTATGCTTTTAAGCATAACCGATGTCATTCAAGGCGCTGTCATTGATTCATATTTGGGCATTGTCACAGCGGAAGTTGTCTATGGCAGCAATTTTTTGCGGGACTTTTTAGCCAGCATTAGGGATATTGTTGGTGGACGGGACGTACTGGCAGCTACGAACGTTTATTTGAAGAAGGACAACGGAAAGCACTAGAACAACTAGTACAAAGAGCGCAACGTTTAGGAGCAGATGCTGTGATCGGAATTGAAATTGATACAGGCACAATTAACGTTGACCAATCTGGAGTTTTGTTACTGATTACTGCTACAGGTACGGCTGTAAAAATGCGTTAGAATTTTGTCTTTTTTGAATATGTAAAAAGTCTGAAAAATTCAACATTACATCTATATTTCAAAACTGTATTTCACAACCTTATCTTCTCACTAAAGACATAGTAATTAACTCTTTCCACTGATAGATAATAAAAACACAAAATAGCAATTTAATTGTAAATAAAAGCATAAAGCATAAATATACCTGAGCAACTTTACTGAAATAGCAAGGGAGAAAATAAACTATGTCTTATGTAAATAGAATAGGGGATGAAATTCTGCCTTCTGAGTCTGCGGTAGCTAGTCGAGTAACAGAATACCGCGATCGCGTGCGGTGGGGTCCAATAATTTCCGGTGTTTTAGTTGCTCTAGCTACGCAATTAATATTAAGTTCATTTTTTGGGGCGCTAGGTGCAGGTAGAATAGCTGACTCGTTAGCACCAAGAACAATCGCCGCCGGAATTATTAGTAATGTGGGGATTTGGTCAACCATAGCTTTATTACTTTCCCTGTTTCTGGGTGGTTGGATAGCAACCCGTGGTTGTGGACCAATGCACCGAGATACAGCTTTACTTAACGGTGCAATTCTTTGGGCGACTACTTTAGCAATTAGCTCTTTTCTATTAGCAAATGGAGTCTGGGGTGCTTTTGGGGTTGCTGCTTACAATGCAGCATCAGTAATTAATCAAATTCAAGGACAAGGTACTACGATACCACAAAATTTACCTGCTTTAACTGCTGAACAAACTCGTGAAATTGCCGCAGCAACTTCCAGAACTTTATGGTGGTTTGTCCTTGGTTCTCTATTAAGTTTAGCAGCAGCATTAATGGGTGCAGTTGCAGGTGCGCGTAGTCCTCGGACTAATAATTACAATCATTGATTTTGTCTGTGTTGAATATTTATCATATCTGTTTTTTTGGTAATGGGTAATTGGTAATTGGTGATTAGATCCCTGATTTATTATTTATTAAATGAATCGGGGATCTAATGATTCTTTTCATTGTTAAATCATTTAACCCTGACGTTGATATTTTCCCATTAATTCGGCTTTTGCTAAAACATGACCTGCTATTGCTGTTAAAATTTGATTTTTACTAACACCAGGTTCTAAATTTAGCTTTTTATCTAAAGCATAAAGATGGAAAAAATAACGGTGAGTTCCACTAGGAGGACAAGGACCACCATAACCCAATTTGCCAAAATCATTTTTACCCTGTATCCCACCATTAGCAATAGTTTTACCCGCAGGAATTTTTTCCGCTAATTGGTTAACTGAAGGGGGAATATCATAAATAACCCAATGTACAAAAGTATTTTTTGGTGCATCTGGGTCATCTACAATTAATACTAAACTTTGGGTATTGGGGGGAATTTCATCCCAATTTAAAGGCGGCGAAATATCCGCGCCATCACAGGTATATTTTGCAGGAATTAAACCATTATCTACAAAAGCACTGCTGGTTAATTTCATAGTTTTTGCTACCTTGGGATTACAACTAATTAGAGATAGTCCTAATAATCCAAAAATAGCAAAGGACTGAGTTATAAAAACTCGCCTTTTAGTTATATATATCAAGATCATGTCCCCTTATAAATTATCCCCTACCACTTCAAAAATGCTTCTTCTACTCCTTTTTCTCTTCTAATTTTTGCATCAATTTCAAACCAGTTAATAATTTGTTTTGCTGTCAAATCTTCAATGGGTACATCATATTCTTTGGCGATATGTTGTAAAATCCGTAAGGAGGAAATTGTCAATCTGGTTAAAAATTTTTCAGGGGAAGATAATAAAGCTGCGTCAACTTGTGCAGATTCGTCAGGGGTTAAAAATTGGCTTGATGATTGGTTGGGGGAGATATCCATAAGATTTAAACTGAAGTTGTTTTTATAATATTAAATCATATTGTGGTAATTTTTGAATAATTGTTTTTTCTCACGCTCCAGACGCAGAGAACGCAGAGAGGGGTTAATCATGGGGTTTGAGTTTCATTAACCATATTTGATGGTATATTAAATGTAGTTGAGTTAATTTGAGGTTAATACAAAGATGACACAGGAATTAATAGACCTCAGAAATAGTATCTTAGAACAGCGTTATAGCGATGCTTTAGCTATTGTTGATGAGTTAGAGGGGATGAGTAAGAAAGCAATTATACAACAAATAAAGTCTTTTTTAAAGATTTTACTAATACATTTAATTAAAAATCAAATTGAGCAACTGCTAACCAATTCCTGGGCAGCTTCTATTAGAAATTCAGTGGTAGGTATTCAAGATATCAACTTAAAGGAAAATAAAAAATCCTATTATATTAATGTTGATGAATGGGAAGATTTAATTTTAGAGGAGGTTATAGAGAAAGCTATTGCTGATGCAAGTGATGAGGTTTTAAATGGTGCATATAATCAATTTCAATTGGAGGAAATGATTGATAAACCGGAGTTGATAGCAAAAAGTTGTCAATTTTTAACTTTGACTTATGAACATTCGGCGAAAACTTTACCGAAAGCGATCGCGGAAGTTTTAATACAGTTACCAGGTGGGGAAAATTGGTTTAATCGTAAGTAGTTAAAGATCCCCAACTTCTTACTTCAATAGTTTATCCAAGAAGTCGGTGATATGGGTATTTCATCATTTTGGTTTTTTACCTCTTTCCCAAGCTTTTGATACTGGTGGTGGTGATGATGGCTTTTCTATAATTTCAATAATTGCGGTAATGACTTGATGAATTTTCTCATCTTTGATTTTTCCAATGTACCGAATTACGTTACTTTTATCAACCGTCGCAATAATATTAGGGCGAATATAGCAAGGACTTAAATTCAATTTACCAACTCTAAAATCTTGATCTTCTAACTTAATTTCATAATCTCGACCTGGTTTACTGGTGATAGGACAAATTATAATATTATTATTGTCCGATTCAGTTATAACTAAAGCTGGACGTTTCTTAGTGGTAGATGTATCAGAGAAAGGAAAAGGAACAGATATAACATCACCTTTAATTAAATGTTCTATAGATCCTTCCATGCTTCGTCTTCCTCTGGATCAAGCCAAACTTTATCTAATGATGATTCACTCATTTCTAAAAAATCTTTAACTAATGTTTTATCATCATCTATATCAACAGCTTGTAAATTTTTAACTACTTCTAATGGCAATCCAGTTAGTTTAACGATAAAATCTAAATCAATACCTTCTCGTAACATATTTACAGCAACTAGGGTTAAACCTTGCTGTAAACCTTTTTCCCATGCTTCCTGTAATGTTTGCACTTGAATTGATAGGTTGTTCACATTTTTTATATTTATGTAGTTATATTTTTGGAACTCAATTATATTGTATCATAAGATAATAAAAAATGTAAGGTTTAGCGATTTGGAAATATTGGGAGGAATTGATAGGTTAACCAGCCTAAAAATAAGCCTAACCAAGATGTGCCAAGTAATAATAAAAATTGATTCCATCTACTTAAACAATTCTCGAATTTTTTAGTAATTGTAACATAAATGAAAATCAAGACAATATTAATACAAAAAATAATAATACCAGCTAAACCGGCAATAGAACCCTCTCCTTTACCTTCAATTGATCCAATAGATAAATAAATAGGTCCCAACATAGCTAAAATCAAAGGTAAACTCAAAACCATTTGTAAAGCAAACTTTAAAAGCAAAGCTATGTACCAAGTTGATGAAAAATAAGGCAATGGTTTATTTAACACTAAAATCAAAGCAGAGATAAACGCCAAATTCAAACCTAAGAAACAAGCAAAAGCTGAATAATACCAAGGAGAAGATGCTAATAAAAATCCCATCATTGAATAACATATACCCATTAATTTCAATAACTTAAAACTAATATTGTTGAGTTTAGCCTTGTTATTAACACCTACAATAACAGGAACAGTTTTCTCTGTCCTAATTGTTTGATGTTCTATTTTCTGACTAATCTGATAAACCTGATTACTAAAATCAGGCAATAACTTTAACCATTCTCTCATAGATTGCGGACGATATTCTGCTTCTAAATTCATACCTTTAAGTATTGCCAGATTCAACCCATCACTAATACCAAAAACATATTTATTAGGAGAAATTAACGGTTTATTATACAATTTTCTATCCAGGGAACTTTCAGGACGTTTACCTGTAACTGCATAATATAAAGAAGCAGCTAAAGTATAAACATCTATGGTTACTTGTCTATTTCCTCCCATTTGTTCATAAGGTGCAAAAGCAATATTAGCAGGATGATGAGAAGTAAAATATCCATCTTGGGGCATTATTTCCCCAGCAATTCCAAAATCAATTAATACAGCTTTACCATTTTTTTGTACCATAATATTACCAGGGTGTGTATCCCGATGAACTAAACCCTGTTGATGAACAAAAATTAAAGCCTCTCCAATTTGTTTGATATATCCTACCGCTTCTAATTCTGGTAATGCTCCCCGTTTCTGTACCAAATTAAATAAACTCTCACCAGGCACAAAATCCATTATTAAACAATATGTTTTACTTTCTTCAAATAACTCATTTACACGGACAATATTCGGGTGTGGTTGTTGAGAAAGTTTGGCTAATTTGCGTCCTTCTTGAATAAATCTTTTCACATAATTGGGGTATTCTGAATCATTTTTTAGGCTTTCATTAGGCGTTTTAATTACTACCCACTGCTTTAAAAGTGTATGTTGTGCTTGATATGTAATCCCGAAACCACCTTCTCCCAGAACTTTTTCTATAACGTATCTCCCACCCTGTAATTTATCACCTTTTTGCCAAACCATAGATTACAGATGCCTAAAATATAGTTATGTACATTTTGGCACAGTCGGGTATGATTTGGGTAGTGTGGTGATGTTATTTTAATTTGAAGAGGTAGAACCTCTATATAGCATTCCCAGTCTCCGACTGGGAACGAGGAAATAAAAACTTCTTCACTACTTGAGTGTTTTCACATGAGGATAGTTAAGAATTTTAGCATCAGCAGTTAACAAAAAACAATCATAAAATCTGGCAGTAGCGACAATAAGTTGATCAAACGGATCGCTATGAAAACCGTTTAACTGAGTTGAATCAACAATTATTGGTAAGGATAAATTTAATAATTTTACTCCTGGATAAGCTAAAGCAAATTCTAGCCATTTATCAATATCTAAGGGTAAGATGAGTCTATTTTTCTCTACTAATTTTGCTACTTCCCAACAAGAAAGAATACTAACTCCTAAACCATCAGATTCATAATCTTTTAACCATTGTTTTTGTTGTTGTGTCAGTCGTGAATCGTTCTGAACCCACCAAACCCAGATATGTGTATCAAGTACAATCATTATAGAACTTCCCAATCTTCTAAACCAACGGGTTCTGTAGGTTCTTCATAAGAGTATGGCTGTGTATTTTGCAATGGATAAAGATTGGTATTTGATTGTGGTTTTACTGACACTTTTTGATCTGAATGTTTAGCTTCGAGAATAATCACTTCCACAGCTTCACCTGCTTGAAATGGTAAACCCCGCAGTGTCAGAGTTCCATCTTCAGTTAAAGTTATTTCTATTTTGTGAGCGTTCATACTTTTATGTATAATAGTAATAGTTAATCAATCGTTTATCCCTGAATATAACAGGCTTTAAGTTGAGGAACTTCACCAATATCAATACCATTTTCATCTCTTTCAATTACTACATAAAATTCTTTATTTTTTATATTTTTTCCTCATCCGCGTTCATCTGCGTTCATCTGCGTTCAACATCCTACCTCTTCTGTACCAAATACCCGCAACGATGCTCACCATGAATTAACCAATGAGTCCTTTCCACACTACAATCTGGTAAAATCGCTCCAAACATTTCCAACTCATGACCACACACACTAGGAAACGACTCAGCCACATTAGAAATAGCGCAGGTGTGTTCCATAAATAAAAACCTATCACCACCGTTAGCATCTGATTCTATAGGGTGAAACTCAGCCATAAAACCTTCAGCTTTTCGCAATTCCACCAAAGCGGCAACCCGTTCCTTTAAAGAACCATTACCCACCCTTTCCCGATATTCCAGCGCCTTTCTTTCCCACTGTTTTTGTAAAATCGTTTTTACCTGCTCACGCCCTACAGTTTCCGCTAAAGTATCTAACAGCGCAACCGCAAACTCTCCATAACCACCACCGACACTGCTAACACTCTTTTGTAAATGTTCCCTACCCCTTTGACTTAAACTATATATATGTTGAGGCCTACCCATACCAGAATTTTCCGGTATAGAATATATCACTAATTCTTCAGCCTCCAAATCCTTTAAATGGCGACGAATCGCTTGGGGGCTAACTTCTAATATTTCCGCAAGTTCAAGAGCCGTAGCTTGTGAGTGTTTTAAAAGATACTCTAGTATATCCTGCTTAGTAGAGGACTGCTGGGTAGTGGCCATGTTAGTCCCAATAAAAATTTCCAAAAATTCAAAAAATCTCTAAAAAAATTTGACTAAAACAACATTGTTGTTGTTAATCTATCGTACAATAGATTTAGATTAAACAACAGCCGAGTTGTTTTAGTGTGTAAACCTATTCTAACAGCCCTGTTAGCGATCGCTAACAAAAAACGGGAATCAGCTTTATAGAACCCGTCGCCTATCCTTTAAAGAGAACACAAGAGAACCGATGAGCGCATCCGTCAAAACCTTAGTTAACCAACCTTACAAGTACGGTTTTGTCACCGACATCGAAACCGACACCATCCCTCGTGGACTAAATGAAGACATTATTCGCTTAATTTCCGCTAAAAAAGAAGAACCGGAATTTATGCTAGAATTTCGTCTTCGTGCTTACCGTCAATGGTTGAAGATGACCGAACCTACATGGCCTCATGTCACCTATCCACCTATTAATTATCAGGATATCATTTATTATTCCGCACCGAAACAAAAGAAAGAAAAACTCAACAGTTTGGATGAAGTTGATCCCACTTTATTGGAAACCTTCGAGAAATTAGGTATTCCTTTAAATGAACAAAAAAGATTAACTAATGTTGCTGTTGATGCAATTTTTGACAGTGTTTCTGTAGCGACTACTTATAAAGAAAAACTCGCTAAAGATGGCATTATTTTCTGTTCTATTTCCGAAGCATTACGGGAACATCCAGAATTAGTAAAAAAATATCTGGGTAGTGTTGTACCTATTGCTGATAATTATTTTGCGGCTTTAAATTCCGCAGTATTCAGCGATGGCTCTTTTGTTTATATCCCCAAAGGTGTAAAATCACCAATGGAATTATCAACTTATTTCCGCATTAATTCCGGTGATACAGGACAGTTTGAAAGAACCTTAATTATTGCCGAAGATGATAGTTATGTTTCCTATTTAGAAGGTTGTACAGCACCGATGTACGACAGCAATCAATTACACGCTGCGGTTGTGGAATTGGTAGCTTTAAATAATGCGGAAATTAAATATTCTACCGTGCAAAACTGGTACGCTGGGGATGAAAATGGTAAAGGTGGAATTTACAACTTTGTAACCAAGCGCGGTTTGTGTCAAGGTGTCAATTCTAAGATTTCTTGGACTCAAGTAGAAACCGGTTCTGCTATTACTTGGAAATATCCTAGCTGTGTGTTAGTTGGTGATAATTCTGTGGGTGAGTTCTACTCTGTTGCATTAACAAATCATAAGCAACAAGCTGATACTGGCACTAAGATGATTCATATTGGTAAAAACACTCGCAGTACAATTATTTCTAAAGGTATTTCTGCTGGAAAATCAAGTAATAGTTACCGGGGTTTGGTGAAGATTAATCCTACTGCGAAGGGTGCTAGAAATTATTCTCAATGTGATTCGATGTTAATTGGGGATAATGCACAGGCTAATACTTTTCCTTATATTCAAGTTCAGAATAATACTGGAAAGGTTGAGCATGAAGCATCTACTTCTAAGATTGGTGAAGATCAATTATTCTTTTTTGCTCAACGTGGTATTTCCGCAGAAGATGCTATTTCTATGATGATTAGCGGTTTCTGTAAGGATGTTTTTAATCAGCTTCCTATGGAGTTTGCTGTTGAGGCTGATAAGTTATTGAGTTTGAAGTTGGAAGGTAGTGTGGGTTAATCTGTTTTCTTTGAGGTTTTTTTTGAAACGAACCGCAAAGTACGCAAAGTTCACAAAGAAAGAAGAGAGAAGAGAGAGAGAACATGATTATTGAAAATAGTGATTTGATTTTGTCTGTTAAGGATTTGAAGGCTGATGTTGATGGAACTCAAATTTTAAAGGGGTTAAATTTGGAGGTTCGCGCTGGTGAAGTTCACGCGATTATGGGTCCAAATGGTTCTGGTAAGAGTACGTTTTCTAAAGTGTTAGCGGGACATCCTGCTTATTCTGTGACTGGTGGTGAGGTGATTTTCCAAGGACAAAATCTTTTGGAAATGGAAGCGGAAGAACGCGCTAGAAGTGGTGTGTTTTTGGCTTTTCAATATCCTCTAGAAATTCCCGGTGTGAGCAATTTGGATTTTTTACGGGTTGCTTATAATTCTCGGAGAAAAGCTCAAGGTTTGGAAGAAGTTGACGCTTTCGATTTTGATGATTTGGTTGAAGAAAAGTTGGAAGTTGTGAAAATGAATCCTTCTTTTCTCAATCGTAGTGTGAATGAGGGTTTTTCTGGTGGTGAGAAAAAGCGGAATGAAATTCTGCAAATGGCTATTTTAGAACCTAAGTTAGCAATTTTGGATGAAACTGATTCTGGTTTAGATATTGATGCTCTGAAAATTGTTGCTAATGGGGTGAATCAGTTAACTAATGCTGAAAATGCCACAATTATGATTACTCACTATCAGCGTCTTCTTGATTATATTGTCCCTGATTTTGTTCATGTAATGGCTCAAGGACGCATTATTAGAAGTGGTGGTAAAGAGTTAGCTTTAGAGTTAGAATCTCGTGGTTATGATTGGGTGTTGGAAGAAGCTTTAGGAGTAGGTGTGTAATCATGAATATTGATGTTTCTCCTAGTTCTATTTCTAATTCTTTGTTAAATCGAGATGCTTTTTTAACTGGTTTATTAAATCAGGTTTCTGCATCTGAAAAAAGCGGTTGGGTACAACAAATTAAGAATGATGCTGTTAAGTGGGTACGTCATTCTGTTATTCCCAACACCCGCGATGAAGAATGGCGTTTTACTGATTTATCTCCACTGAAAGAGGTAAGTTTTAATGTAGGGACAATTCATGAATTGTCCCTACCAGATGATTTTGCTTTACCTGAAGTTGCTCACCGTTTGGTTTTTGTAAATGGTGTTTTTGCAGCGAATTTATCTGATACTGAAAATTTACCTGCTGGTTTAAAGGTTGGTAATTTAGATGTTTTAGATGATGATGTTGCTCAGGAATATTTAGCACAGCCCTTCTACTTCGCTCAGGACAAGTCTGAGGGAACAAGGGATGTTTTTACTGCTCTGAATACTGCTGGTTTAAATGATGTCGCAGTGGTTTTGATTGGTAAAAATGTAGT
Source organism: Sphaerospermopsis sp. FACHB-1194 (assembly GCF_014696235.1). Lineage (NCBI taxonomy): Bacteria > Bacillati > Cyanobacteriota > Cyanophyceae > Nostocales > Aphanizomenonaceae > Sphaerospermopsis > Sphaerospermopsis sp. FACHB-1194. The sequence continues at coordinate 107,307 of NZ_JACJPU010000002.1, forward strand.
TGTAGAAAATCCCATTCATCTGTTATTTATTTCTGTTGCTGGTGAGTCAGCTATTATTTCTCAACCCCGTTGTTTGGTAATAGCTGAAAGTAATTCTCAGGTGAGTTTGATTGAAGAGTATGTTACAGGTATTGGAGAATATTTAACAGGCAAGATGCCTGTTCCACAAGAGGAGCAAGTTTACTTTAATAATAGTGTGACGGAAATCTGGGTAAATGAAAATGCTCAGGTTAATCACAATAGAATTGTGTTAGAAAGTAATGCTGCTTTTCACATTAGCAAAACTGCGGTAACACAAGCGCGGTATAGTCGTTATACTTGTAATACTGTAACAATTGGTGGTAAAATTTCCCGTCATAATTTGGAGATTTTACAAACAGGAGAACAAACAGAAACAACACTCAATGGTTTAACAGTTATTGGTGATAAACAATTAGCTGATACTCACAGTGCTATATCCTTAAATCATCCGCATGGTGTTAGTAAACAACTACACAAGTGCATTATAGGCGATCGCGCTCATGGAGTATTTAACGGTAAAATTTTCGTTCCCAAACCCGCACAATTAACCGACGCTGCACAATTAAACCGCAACTTATTGTTATCATCAAAAGCCAGAGTTGACACCAAACCCCAACTAGAAATAACCGCAGATAACGTTAAATGCGCTCACGGTGCAACCGTCAGTCAATTGGAAGACGATGAAATCTTCTACTTGCAAAGTCGCGGAATAGATGAAACCGACGCACGCAAACTATTAGTTAACGCCTTCGCAGCAGAAATTATTAACTTAATTCCTGTTTCATCATTGAGAGAAAAACTGTTAAAAACAGTCGTCGCTCTCACAAGTAAGTAAAGCATTGTAAGTTCGTAGTGAGCGATTCATCGCTCAAACATAAAGATTTTAAGGACTAAAGTCCTTACTACGAACTTTATATTTTCTGTTGAATTGTCGAATTTCTAAAATTTAGAAATTATTCTGTACTCCTGAAATACTTATTAAAAATGACATTCACTTCTACCAAAACCCTCGCTGATAAAGTTCGCCAAGACTTCCCAATATTACATCAAGAAGTCCACGGTAAACCCCTCGTTTACCTCGATAACGCTGCAACTTCCCAAAAACCATTATCAGTATTAAACGCATGGCGTGATTATTACGAACAATATAACGCCAATGTGCATCGCGGCGCACATTATTTAAGTGCCAAAGCTACCGACGCTTACGAAGCAGCAAGAGACAAAGTAGCTAATTTTATTAACGCCAAATCTCGCCAAGAAATTGTTTTTACACGCAACGCTAGTGAAGCTATTAACCTAGTTGCTTACAGTTGGGGAATGAACAACTTACAACCGGGAGACGAAATAATTCTCTCAGTTATGGAACACCATAGTAATATAGTTCCTTGGCAATTTGTCGCTCAAAAAACAGGTGCAGTTTTAAAATTTGTCGAACTCACTCCAGAAGAAACCTTTGATTTTGAACAGTTTAAAAAACTGATTTCCGAAAAAACAAAACTCGTTTCTATAGTTCATATTTCTAATACCTTGGGTTGTATTAACCCAGTTAAAGAAATAGCTGAAATTGCTCACCAATACGGTGCGAAATTCTTAATGGATGCTTGCCAAAGTGTCCCCCATACTCCTATTAATGTCCAAGAAATTGACTGTGATTGGTTGGTAGCTTCTGGACATAAAATGTTAGCTCCCACTGGTATTGGTTTCTTATATGGGAAATTAGAATTATTAGAAGCAATGCCGCCATTTTTTGGTGGTGGAGAAATGATTGCAGAGGTGTATTTAGACCATTCCACCTATGCAGAATTACCCCACAAATTTGAAGCCGGTACACCTGCTATTGGGGAGGCGATCGCCCTGGGTGCAGCTATAGATTATTTAACTAACATTGGTATGGATAAAATTCATGCTTATGAAGCGGAATTAACAGCCTATTTATTCGATCAATTAGCCCAAATACCTCAAATCAGAATCTACGGACCAAAACCCGATGCTCACGGTGAAGGTAGAGCCGCTTTAGCAGCTTTTACAGCTTCCGAAGTTCACGCCAATGATTTAGCAACTTTGTTAGATCAAGAAGGTGTTGCTATTCGTTCTGGACATCATTGTACCCAACCTTTACACCGTCATTTAGGTTTAGCGGGAACTGCACGAGTCAGTTTATCTTTTTACAATACCCGTGAAGAAATTGATGTTTTTATCAAAGCTTTGAAGGAAACTTTAGATTTCTTTGCTAGTGTGTTTGGTGAATAGATAAATAATATTTTGGGTGGGCAATGCCCACCTTTTTTATTTCTCACGCAGAGACGCAGAGGAGCAGAGATAATATTAATTGCTTCTGGAGAAGATAGTTATGTCATACAGTGAATTTACTCTAGACAAAGTTAGAAAATCCTTTGCTTTAACTATTATAGATAAAGTTAATATTTTTGCTTCTATTCCAGAAATTGAATGTCCAGCTTTATTAGCAGAGTTATTACAAGAAAATGTCCCTTTAGCACTTGCAAGTAATACGGAAAAATCACGCTCGGAAATGATTATTGCACCGATTTTAATTAGTGTGAGAAAGTATTTAAAAAATCAAATTAGTCTATTTTCTGGTATTGATTTTACTGTAGATAGTGAAAAGGGATTAAATGGTAATTGTGATTTTATTATTAGTCGTTCCCCAGAATTATTAATTGTTAATGCTCCTGTGGTGACAATTGTAGAAGCAAAAAAAGAAAATATTAATGCAGGTTTAGGACAATGTGTAGCAGAAATGATCGCTGCTAGAATATTTAATGAACGTGAAGGTAATAACATTCAAACAATTTATGGAACTGTTACTACTGGAACTAACTGGAAATTTTTAAAACTTATTAATCAAGTGGTAGAAATTGACTTGAGTGAATATTATATTAATAATATCGGTAAAATTTTAGGTATTTTATCTAGTATCGTGATGGAATAGGTATTGTATATGCTTCTCCAATCAACACCCGCAGAACAAAGAACAGTTTTATATGACGTTAGTTGGGATACCTTTGAATCCTTGCTAAAAGATACAGGTGAAAATAGAGGTTCTCGCTTTGCTTATGAGTGCGGTACTTTAGAAATTATGACTCCACTATTTGAACACGAAAACCCAAAAATTCAATTTGATAGATTGATATTTGCTTTAGCTGAAGTATTAGATACAGAATTAATAAGTGCTGGATCTACTACATTAAAACGTAAAATAAATAAAAAAGGCATTGAACCAGATACTTGTTATTATATCCAAAATGAACCAGCTATCAGAGGTAAAGAAACTTTAAATTTAGAAACAGATCCTCCTCCAGATTTAGCAATTGAAATTGATATTACTAGCAGTTCTGTAAATAAGTTTAATATTTACGCTGCGTTAGGTGTGGCTGAACTTTGGAGATATGACGGTGATGTTTTGAGGTTTTATCAATTGTTAGAAGGCGAGTATATTGAAATTAATTTTAGTGTTGCTTTTCCTGTGATTTCTGTTAGTGATATGACTAGATTCATTCAGCAGAGTAAAAATATGGGTGAAATTGCTTTGTTAAAATCTTTCCGTGCTTGGGTGAGAGGGAAGATCGGTTAGCTCTTAATCCAAAAAACCGAGAAAAAGATTGATTTTATCTGTATCAATAATACTCTACCTCTTATAGTAACCAAAAAGCATAATAGAAATTCTGCCATCTGACACATGAATTACCTTCAAAAAACCACTTATTGTCAATTAATAAATGGGACAGAACCCTTAACTAAATCAATAACGTAAGTGAGGTAAGTTTCAATGTTTAATTTACTGGAAGAACTATCCACAAATGCACAAGAGTTGTTAGTTGGAGGACAAGGACAAGAACAACAAATGCCACAAATACCAAAAATACCACAAATACCAAAAATACCACAAATACCAGGACAACAAGGACAAGGACAAAGTAGTTCTCCTAGACCCCCTCAGACATCAGGAGGAGCAACTGGGTTTATAGTTCCTGACAACAACCCAGAGAGCTACTTCACCTGGAGACTAGACAAAGCACCACAAATGTCCGGTCAGTAAATCTACTCCATACTAAACTAAGGTAAACGACATTTTTGATCACAAATCCCCCGCAAGATGCGGGGGTAATTATGTGTCAATTCCCTTATCCCCCCAACCTGCCAGATTATCTTATAATTGCCAAGGGGCGATCGCTCTCTACAGGTAAGTTCAAGGGGGATAGATGTCACTTAAACGATTGCTGTTAACTGCGCTAACATTGTTAGCGATTATGTTGTCCGGCTTGTCTTTATTTGCTAGTTGGCAAAAACCTCAGTTTCAAAGTCGTTTGGAACTGTACCAAACGAATATTGTCTTGCAAGCCCAAGCATGGCAACCAGAAGATAGCAACGACGAGAGTTTTCAAGCTCTTCGGGCAGCAATAGTAGGTGATAAACCCCTAGAAAGTGCAGCCAAGCAATATCTAGAGGCGCGTGAGTCTGTAAAAACAAACTTGGATAAAACCAAAAACCAACTGGACAAGCTTCGCGCTCAAGATATTACCGCTGTCACACCTGCCAAACCCCTACCAAATGAACCCCTGGAAACCAAAACCTCTCCCCAACAACAACAAAAAGAGCTAGAGAAGTCTATCAGCAAACTGCAAAAATTGCGGGATGAATTAGACTTACGCTTAGGAATATTACAAGCACAGCAAGGGGAAACAGATAAAGCCCAAAAAACTTGGAGTCAAGTACAAGAACCCTCTGAAACCGAATTTACCGCCACCGCTAACGTCCTCAGTGGACTATGGAGTAACCCGCCGCGTCTACTCCCAAATGCTCAACCACTGATACAAAAAAATTTAGAAGGTTGGTTTCGCTCCACGGCTTTAACTCAGCTTTACCAACTCCAACAACGTCAAGCTGCTTTAGCAGATGTTCAGGCTGCACAACAAGCAGCCGCTACCGATGCAGTATTAAAATTAGCCTTAATTGCCACTATTCCCAGCTTAACAGCTTTTATTGGTCTAATCTTACTAATAGCTTTAATTATTCAGCTTTTACTCAAGGGCAGAGAGTCTATCTTAGCGACAAATGCCCAAAAGCCTTGGTCAACTCCTTGGAATGTGGAAACAATTTTACAGGTTTTTGTCCTGGGATTTTTCTTGATGGGACAATTATTTATACCTGAATTGTTAACCCTCCTCCCTATCTCCCGTTCCTCGGATAATGTGCGAGTTCAGGCTTTTTCTGTCTTGGTGAGTTATGTAATGGTTGCCTTGGGTGCGTTCTCAGTGCTGTATTTTTCTATTAAACGTTATTTTCCCTTACCAGAAGATTGGTTTCGCTTCCGGTTTTTCAGTAATTGGTTTTTCTGGGGACTGGGTGGCTACTGCACAGCTTTACCCATAGTCGTCATAGTATCATTAATCAATCAACAACTATGGAACGGACAAGGCGGAAGCAACCCCCTGTTACAATTGGCGCTAGAAAGCAGAGATGATGTAGCATTGGGAATATTTTTCTTTACTGCGGCCATAGCAGCGCCATTTTTTGAGGAATTTCTATTTCGTGGGTTTTTATTACCCTCCCTCACTCGTTATTTACCTGTTTGGAGTGCAATTTTTTTGAGTAGTTTGTTATTTGCTGCTGCTCACCTCAGCTTATCGGAAATTTTGCCACTCACAGCATTAGGCATGGTTTTAGGAATAGTATACACGCGATCGCGCAATCTTCTCGCTCCCATGCTCCTCCACGGACTTTGGAATAGTGGTACTTTGCTCAGTTTATTTCTTTTGGGCAGCAATAATTAAAACCGACAATTACAGTTGAAAAAATCAAAAATATTTGATTATATCGACATATAAATCTGAAATTCTCAAATTTCCAGCAGCGCAACATCACCGCTATAGCAGGTAATAGGTGACAGTTGATAGGGAAACCCAACTTATACCAGTCCTTGAGGTTTTGGGTTTCTTACCTCAACCCCACCTACATCTGTAAAATTAATTTTGCAGATGGGTATAAATGAAAAAAATTCCCGGACATAATAACAATCAACCCGTAAACACTAGAGTAGTATCACAGATGCTGCCGATTATTCAGGTTAATGATATTCAACTTTGCTGAAGTTGAACATATAAATCTGTAAACTATCTGCACCAAAATTTATCAACTAACTTACCAAATTTTAGATTTGAAATTTTGGATTTTTGATTTGACATTGAAGATTCAAAATCAAATTTGTTGATCTCACCTTCAGAATTCTCTTCTGTGGTTAAATTTCTCATTTACTTAAACTAGAAATACTCTGATAATTACATAGGGGATGCTGATAGCGGAGCGTGGCGTAAGCCATATAAATGCAAAACCCTGATAAATCAAAGGTTTAAGGCTGATAAAGAAGATTTTGAGGTGCAAGGGTTTTGAAGGTAAGAATGGCAAAATTGAGCATTTTGAGGATGAAATATGAAAAAATTTGTTACCAACAGATAGCTCAAACTCTTGCCTCTTGCCTCTTGCCTGCCCGCACCAGAAGACTTTCAAGAGCAAACCCTACATATACAGGAGCTTCACTAAATATGACTAATCTTAATCCATCTCATGCTACCAAACAACTTTTATCTGGGTACTGTGGCATTATTTTGGGGGGATTTGGGATACATAAATTTATTCTGGGTTATGCCCCAGAAGGCTTTATCATGCTAGTTATTTCTGTAGTCGGTGGTTCTCTCACTTACGGATTTACACTAATAATTATGCAGCTTGTAGGGTTAATTGAAGGCATGATTTACTTGAATAAAAACCATGAAGACTTTGTTAATACCTACTTCGTCAAAAAGCAGGGTTGGTTCTAAAAAAAGAAGCCAGGAGTTATTAATTTTGGATTTTTGATTTTGGATTGTTTTTGTGATCTCCAATCTAAAATCTAAAATCTAAAATCTAAAATCTAAAATCTAAAATCTAAAATCTAAAAATTTTCCCCCATTCCCTATTTTCTTAAAATATGCCAATATCCAAATCTAAATATCTCACATTGCTAATATTATTACTAATATCTATGGTGTATTTTACCACTACATCCAATTGGGAAATTAACTATTTCTACAAAAGTCTAATTTTTATGTTGCCTATACAGCTTGTATCTGTGATATATTTTACCTATAGGCACTGGATTCCTTGACAATAGTTTACAAATTTAATTCAATATTTTAACTTTTAAATTAAATACTATCACAGTTGGTCATAGTTCCAGATTTCGCCTACTCTCAAAGTAGAACTGCCTTTTTTTAGGCATTGCATTTTTGTAGCGAATCTCATAACTTGTCATGCAACTTGTTCCCGAAAATAAACTTACCCCAGAAACCGCCCTCTCCAATAGAGATACCAACTCAGAGAAAATTATTTTAGATGTAGGGGGTATGAAGTGCGCTGGCTGTGTGAAAGCAGTAGAAAGACAGCTAACCCAACATCCAGACGTTAAAAATGTCTGCGTCAACCTAGCTACAGAAGTGGCAGTTGTAGAAGCAGAAGTTGGTGCTATAGATGCCGATGCACTGGCACAAGCATTAGCACAAACATTAGCACAAACATTAACAGCTACAGGTTTTCCTTCTCAACCCCGCACACCGAAAACTCAAGCAGGGAAAGAAAAATATGATCCAGACGCAAAACAGCGTCAGGAAATGCAAGCGGCTTTCAAACAATTAGTAGTTGCTTTTGTATTATTGTTATTTTCAGGAATAGGACATTTTGGTGGTTTTATTTTCCCAATATTGAATAACATCTGGTTTCACTGTGGACTAGCAACAGTAGCATTACTTATTCCTGGTCGTCCCATTATTATAGATGGCTGGCAAGGTTGGCGACGGGGAACGCCAAATATGAATACCTTGATCGGTTTGGGAAGTCTAACAGCTTATATTGCTAGTTTGGTGGCGCTGTTGTTTCCCCAAATGGGTTGGGAATGCTTTTTTGATGAACCAGTGATGATGCTGGGTTTTATCCTCTTAGGCAGAACTTTAGAAAAACAAGCTAGAGGACGCGCAGCATCTGCATTTCGACAATTATTAGCACTTCAACCTCAGATAGCTAGGTTAATTGTTAACCCAGACTCAGATAAATTAGTAGCAGGGGCAAATATTATTGAAATACCAGCCGAACAAGTGCGGGTTGGTGAATGGTTGCAGGTGTTACCAGGTGATAAAATACCTGTTGATGGCGAGGTGCGGTTTGGACAAACAACGGTAGATGAGTCGATGTTAACTGGTGAAGCAGTACCAATGATGAAGCAACCAGGAGATGCTGTTGCAGCGGGAACTATTAACCAGTCTGGTGCGATCGCTATTCAAGCTACCAGAACCGGCGATGATACCACTTTGGCGCACATTGTCGCTTTGGTAGAAACCGCCCAAACTCGCAAAGCACCTGTTCAGAAATTAGCAGATACGGTTGCTGGTTATTTTACTTATGGCGTTTTAACAGCTTCTTTGCTAACTTTTCTGTTTTGGTACTTTTTTGGTACTCATATTTGGCCAGAGGTGAATATTATTTCCAATGGTATGGAAATGATGAGTCATGCAGCACATCATCAAACCGCCAACATTGAATATTCTTCACTTTTAATTAGTTTAAAATTAGCGATCGCTGTGATGGTGGTTGCTTGTCCCTGTGCTTTAGGACTCGCTACCCCCACAGCTATTCTTGTCGGTACTGGGATGGGTGCAGAACGCGGTTTATTAATCAAAGGTGGTGATGTGTTAGAAAAAGTCCACCAACTAAATACCGTAGTCTTTGATAAAACCGGCACTCTCACCACAGGCAACCCCACAGTTACAGACTGTTTACCATTTACAGACTTAGAACCATCCTCACTTCTGCAACTAGCAGCAGCAGTAGAAAGCGGCACCTATCACCCCCTAGCTAAAGCAATTCAACAAGAAGCACAGCGGCTAAATTTATCTATTTCCCACGCAGTAGACTTTCATACTGAACCAGGAATGGGTGTATCCGCTGTCGTGGATGGTAAAACTGTGTTGTTAGGTAACTGGGAATGGTTAAACTGGCACGGAATTACTGACACTGCCCAAGAACACGCACAAAGATTAGCGGAACAGGGGAAAACAGTTATTAGTGTTGCAGTTGGTGATAATTTAGTTGGATTAATTGCCGTCAGTGATACCCTCAGACCAGATGCCAAAGCAACAGTAGACAAATTGCGTCAGCTGGGTTTGCGAGTAATTATACTGAGTGGTGATAGATTAGAAGCAGCGAATGCGATCGCTCAACAACTCGGACTCAACAGCACCGATGTCATGGCAGGTATTCCCCCAGCGAAAAAAGCCAGCACCATCCAAGCTCTTCAAACTGGGGAGATAAGTAAAACCACTAGCGTTGCTATGGTAGGAGATGGCATTAATGACGCTCCCGCCTTATCTCAGGCAGATGTCGGCATTGCTTTACATTCTGGAACAGATGTAGCTATGGAAACCGCCGAAATTATATTAATGCGTGATAGTCTTTCTGATGTTGTGGAATCAATACAACTCAGCCGTGCCACTTTCAACAAAATACGTCAAAACTTGTTTTGGGCTTTTGCATATAATACAATTGGTATTCCCTTAGCAGCCGGTGTTTTACTACCCCATTTTGGTTTTGTTCTTAGCCCCTCCAGCGCCGCTGCCCTCATGGCTTTTAGTTCAGTTAGTGTTGTCACCAACTCCATTTTATTACGACGCTTTACCCATTGACTGTAACAAAGAAAATAGGTGCAAGGTTTTGGAAACTATGAGTAGGAAAACCTTGCACTTTGTTGGTTTTTACCTCGTTTCCAAATACAAAAAACTCCTTGATATCCTTAAACTCCTGACTCCTTGATAGCGACTTGTACTGAGCCTGTCGAAGTAAGCGTGGCGTTAGCCTCCTAGTTATGCAAGAAAGACTCTCAAATTAGAATAACAAGATAGTCTGCAAAAGTCCTAGATAATAACTAGGAACTTGGGTTATTATTATAATCAATAAAATCACTAAGTTCGGGTTTTTCTCAATTTACTGTTGTTAAAACTCAAAACAATAAAACTCTTTTTTACTCATCAAAGTGTGATAATTAGGACTTACGCACTGTACAAATTCACCATGATGTGCATGAACGAAAATCCGTCGTTTCAGGCTTTTGGCGATTAACTTCCGATCAATAGCGAACTGCTTGCAGCAGCGCTTCGCTATCGCCCAAAAATAATTAGGGTTTGCTGAATAAACCTAAAACCTTGATATATCAAAGGTTAGAGGCTGATAAACACAGAAATTAGTGCAAGGGTTTTGAAGGGTATACCGGAAAAAGTGTGCATTTTTTGGGATTTCAAGAGATGGCAAAGAAATTTTCAAATCTCCTCCTGACTCCTGACTCCTGACTCCTGACTCCTATGCCATCACGGAAAGACTTTCTCAGCAACCCCTAATTAAAAAATCACGTTAAAATGCCCGAAACCCATACCTCATATTTGGTTGATCCTGTCAATGCGTAAGTCCTAATAATATGTTTTTAGAAAAATTTAAGAAAGACAAATAGCCTGACATTAATATATTTAAGTGAATATACGGATACCAAATCAAAGAAAAAACCGTATTATTATGTAAACATTGATGTTTAAAATATTCCTTAAATTTTACCTTAACTTAAAGAACAGGATTATGATGATTGGATATGAAGCTCAAATACTAAAAAATAACCATAGTGTAAAATTTATATCTGACTTTGGATTTTTTACGCAAGCATCTACCATCAAATCTATATGATACTCAATAGCAGTAGCTGGGATGATGATTTACCTCCAGATCCCGAAGAAATATATCAAGATTTACTCTGCGCTCTGGATAGAAAATTAGGATTTGGGTTATATTTTGTACAATGTACTCCTGTGGAATCAGATTGTTTTATACATAAAATTCCCCAGGATCTTCCGCATAAAAATATTGCTGTATTACGCTTGCTAGAACCAGTGGATAAGCTATATCAGCAAGTAGCGAATTATATTCAAGGTCAAACAGTTGACATCTTATTAATTAAAGGTTTGGAATATTCCTTGTATAAATATGAAAAAAGAAACTTTGGCGAAATAACTGAAGGTCAGTTTAACAATTTAACTAAAGTACCACCAATACTAAATCATCTTAACCAACAAAGAGAAAGATTTAGGGATGATTTTCCCTTTTGCTTTGTATTTTTATTGCGTTCATTTTCACTCAGCTATTTAATCCATCGCGCTCCTGATTTTTTTGATTGGCGTTCTGGAGTATATGAATTACCGACTACACCAGAATTAGTTGAAGAAGAATCACGTCGTCTTTTACTAGAAGGAGACTATGAAAAATATCTACAACTTACTTCAGAAGGAAAAATTGAAAAAGTTCTAGAAATTCAAGAACTTCTGGCAGAAAAACATCAAACAGATAGTAATAGAGCAAGTTTGCTTTTTGAATTGGGAAATCTACTTTATTCTGCTGGTGAATATGAAACTGCAATTACATTCTATGAACAAGAATTAAAATTTAAACCTGATGATCATTTTGCTTGGTACAACCGTGGTCATGCACTCTTGAATTTAGGATGCAACGAAAAAGCAATCTCATCTTATGAAAAAGCTTTAGAATTTAAGCCTGATGATCCATATTTTTGGTACAACCGAGGTAATGCTCTGCTGAACTTAGGACGTAATGAAGAAGCACTTTCTTCTTATGAAGAAGCTTTAAAATTTAAGGCAGACTACCCATATTTTTGGTATAATAAAGGTAATGCACTACGAAATTTAGGACGCAATGAAGAAGCAATTTCAGCTTATGACCAATCTCTCAATTTAAGACCCAATGATTGTTTTACTTGGAATAATCGTGGTATCGCATTTCGGAATTTAAGCAGATATGAAGAAGCAATTTTTTCTTATAAACAAGCTTTAAAAATTAAACCTGATGACCACTATGCTTGGTACAATTTGGGTATCGCACTCCGCAAGATAGGATGTAATGAAGAAGCTGTTTTCTCTTATGATCAAGCTCTGAAAATTAAACCTGATGATCACTATGCTTGGAACAATCGAGGTAATGCACTGGATGATTTGGGACGTATGGACGAAGCTCTGTTCTCTTATGATCAAGCATTAAGAATAAAACCTGATGATAAATATGCTTGGTACAATAAAGCTTGTTGTTATGCTGTTCAAGGTAGTATTGAGCAAGCACTAGAAAACTTGGAGCAAGCAATTAATCTCAGACCTGAAGAGTTTGCAACAATGGCCAACGCTGATCCTGATTTTCATTGTATTCGAGAAGATGCACGTTTTCAAGATTTAATACGTAGGGGTATGATGAATTAAATTTGATTAATTTAAAATTAAAATCTTTTGGTGAATTTATTATGAAAATATTTTTTGATCAGGTACTTGCATTTGTCGTCCATATATGTGTATACATTTTTGCTAAAATTTTCACTGTGGAGATTTTAAATATCTGACATTTTTAGCTTCTGACATTAAAATTATATCGCTTGCTTGTTATTGCTGACTTCATCTAACTTTTTAGCATCATCAGAACTGCATCAACTAAGTTGTTTACCTATGTCCAACAATACTGAATTACTCAAAAACCTCTATAATGCTTTTAACCCATTCCAACCCTTACCCGCAGGTGATCCTAACTATGTAGACTGTCAAGATGTGCGAGGAGAAGCAGATATTTTAGAAGAATTGGGAAATCGTATTCAGTTAGCAAATCAAAATACTTGTCAATTATATTCTGGACATAGAGGAGCAGGTAAATCTACGGAATTACTCAGACTCAAGGAATATTTGGAAGCAAGACAATGTTATGTAGTTTATTTTGCTGCGGATGAAGAAGATATAGATTCAGAAGATGCTCAATATACAGATATTCTCTTGGCTTGTACTCGGAGATTACTAAAAGATTTACGCGCAATTGGTAATCCTCAACCTGTGCTTAATTGGCTCAAAGATCGTTGGCAAGATTTGAAAGATTTGGCGCTAACTGAAATTCACATCGAGGATATGAATGTAGAAATGCAAATTAGTCAGTTTTCCAAATTAACAGCAAATTTAAGAGCAGTACCGGCACTAAGGCAGCAAATACGAGAAAAAGTTAATCCCCATACGGTGACTTTGATTAAGGTTTTAAATGAGTTTATCGCCGATGTGAAAAAGCGCCTACCTGCTCACTGCACCCAACTGGCAGTAATTATTGACAACTTAGATAGAATGGTGTTAGTTCAAGATGGCGATCGCACCAATTATGAAGAAGTTTTTTTAGACCGCTGTGAACAACTGAAAGCCTTAGATTGCCATTTAATCTATACTGTACCCATTGCTATGGTCTATTCTGCCAGGGCTACAGACCTGCGTGATATATATGGTGATCCGCAAATTTTACCAATGGTAATGGTACGCACTCCTAGAGGAGAAATATATCAACCAGGGCTAAAAAAAGTTAAAGAGGTCATTTCCCGGCGCATCAGGCAGTTTGCACCAGATAAACCACTAGAAACGGAAATATTTGACAGTTCTCAAACCCTAGAACGACTTTGTTTGATGAGTGGAGGTCACGTCAGAAATTTGCTATTGTTGACTCAGGATGCCATTGGACGCACTCAAGATTTGCCAATTTCCGAAAGAGCAGTTCGACGCGCCATTACTCAAGCTAGAGATACTTACCGCCGCGCTGTGGAAAACCATCAATGGAGTTTATTAGCAGAAGTCTCCCTTTCTAAGCGTATCATCAACGATGATCAATATCGGAGTTTGATGTTTAATCGCTGCCTGTTAGAGTACCGCTATTTGGATGAAGAAGGGGAAATGCAGCGTTGGTATGATATTCACCCACTGATTCAAGGTATTCAGGAATTTAAAGAAGCTGTAGAAAATCTCCCATGAATTTAGATTTTAGTGACTGGGATCAAGACGTACCCGCAGAAGGAAACGAAGAATATCAAACTTTCCTCAACGCTATAAAACGCAAAAACAACAATGAGTTTGGCTTATTGTTTGTTGAGTGTACACCCCTGGAGACTGAGAAACTTTTTTCTCGGACTCTCCATGATATACCAGAGAAAAAACTAGAAATTTTACGTCTAGTTGAGCCAGTTAATACTTTATATGAGCGAGTTTTAAATCTCTACATAAATAAGCAATTTGATATCTTATTTATTAAAGGTTTAGAATATTCGCTCTATAAGTATGAAAAAGAAAAGTTCGGCGAAGTCACAGAAACCCATGCTCATGATTTAAGCAGTGTTCCCCCAATTTTAGATCACTTAAATAAACTGCGAGAGAGTTTTAGAGATAATATTCCCATTACGTTTGTTTTTTTGGGGAGACCTTTTTTAATTGATTATTTTATTCATCGCGCCCAGGATTTTTTTGATTGGAAATCATCAAATGTCTTGAAGTTAACAACAGTACCAGATTTAGACTTAAAAGCATCAGCTAGTAGTTCTGGGTGGAAGTCACAAGTCCCTGTTTCCGAACAGTATTTCCGTAGCTTATGGTAAACTACGGACTGACACCGTTTTTGTTAAAATAAAAATATAAAATAATTCGGGGGGGCCAGTTTACTGGTCATAAGCGCCTATAGAGACTATCTTCGGAAATCTCCAAGGTTTAAAGTCCAGCCAGCTCAAGCAACTACAGCGGCTGTACCACCAGCGTATATCGGGCGATCGCATGACAACACCGGAGTTCGCCCAAAGGCTGGCAGCAATTAGTACGGAAATAAATCAACCTGTATGTGCCTATCTCAACCGTCGCGGACAAGTGATCCGGGTAGGAGTAGGCAATCCACGTCAAACCCAAATCCCACCCCTAGAACTGCCCCGTTATGGTGCAGAACGGTTGAGCGGTATTCGTTGTATAGCCACCCATCTCAAAGCAGAACCACCGAATGAGGCGGCACTGACAGCAATGGCGCTACAACGTTTAGATGCTCTAGTAATGCTGAATATTACCGGCACTGGATTTACCCGTCGGGGTGGGGGAGCGACTGGGTACGTAAAAGAAGCTTATTTGGCGCATTTGGTAGCTAATAGCAGACAATTAGTTTTAACTCAGTCATCAGGAATGAATATTCCAGATTCAGCCTTATATTCCAGCGTATCGCCACCTCTGAGTTTAGATGCGATCGCCGAACAGGATTTTCTGGACTTGGTGGAAAGTCTAGAAGCAGAATTCCGTCGGGAATATATTGCTCAAGAAGTAGACGCTGACCATGATCGCGTGGTTATAGTCGGGGTACTAACCGATGATATGACTCCCCAACGATTTCAAGACACCATAGCCGAACTAGCAAGGCTAGTGGATACGGCTGGGGGTGATGTCTTGCAGGCCTTACAACAAAAGCGATCGCGCATTCATCCTCAAACAGTAATTGGTGAAGGTAAAGTCCAAGAAGTAGCTTTAACCGCCCAAACATTGGGAGCAAATTTGGTAGTTTTTGACCGTGACCTTTCACCCGCTCAAGTCCGCAACCTAGAAGCGCAGATTGGTGTCAGAGTTGTTGACCGCACAGAAGTGATATTAGATATCTTTGCCCAACGCGCCCAATCTGGTGCTGGTAAATTACAAGTTGAACTAGCGCAGCTAGAATATATGCTGCCAAGACTCACCGGCAGAGGCCGTGCCATGTCCCGACTAGGGGGTGGGATCGGGACTCGTGGACCTGGTGAAACCAAATTAGAAACAGAACGGCGAGCAATTCAAAGAAGGATTTCTCGACTACAGCAAGAAGTAAACCAATTACAAGCTCATCGTTGTCGGTTAAGGCAACGGCGACAACATCGGGAAGTTCCTTCAGTGGCCTTGGTGGGTTATACCAACGCGGGCAAGTCTACCTTGCTCAACGCCCTCACCAACGCGGAAGTATATACAGCCGACCAACTGTTTGCCACACTTGATCCCACCACCCGTCGTCTGATTATTCCTCATGCGGATACAAATGAACCCCAGGAAACCTTAATCACAGATACTGTAGGGTTTATTCATGAATTACCAGCTTCTTTAATGGATGCTTTCCGCGCCACCTTGGAGGAAGTCACCGAAGCAGATGCCCTACTACATTTAGTGGATTTATCCCATCCTGCCTGGTTAAGTCATATTCGGTCAGTTCGGGATATTCTTGCCCAAATGCCTATTACTCCCGGTCCGGCATTAGTTGTATTTAACAAGATCGATCAAGTCAATAGTGAAACTCTGGCTTTGGCGCAAGAAGAATTTCCTCTAGCGGTGTTTATCTCCGCCAGTCAACGTTTAGGTTTAGATACTGTACGCCTACGCCTGTCCCAGTTGATTCAATATGCAGTAGACGGCGGTTGAGCTTGAAAATTGAGCTTGAAAATTGAGCTTGAAAATTGAGCTTGAAAATTGAGCTTGAAAATTTTAGATTTTGGATTTTGGATGATTTGCTGGTAGCTCTGGCATCGTTCTGGCCAAGGATGAGACAGAAGCTACCTTTTATAATTGAAAAGTATTTGCTCAACTTGAGGATGTTATGACTGCCAAAGTAGAAATCTACACTTGGAGTACCTGCCCATTTTGTAACCGTGCCAAAAACCTACTATTAAATAAAGGCGTTGATTTCATCGAATACAACATTGATGGAGATGAGGTAGCAAGAACTGAAATGGCTCAAAGAGCAAATGGAAAGCGTTCTCTGCCTCAAATTTTTATCAATAATCATCACATTGGTGGTTGTGATAATCTTTACACTTTAGACAGTACAGGCCAACTAGATACTCTTCTTGGAGGTTCTAAGGTTTAGGTCAAGCGTCTTGAGACTCCCCCACCAACCTAACGGTGTAGCGGGAGATTCAAGTTTTCTTAGAAACCTGCTTTTTGGAATTATTAGAATATCTCCAGCAGCGTTTACAGGCGTTTCATTTGAATACTGGCATCCTTAAATCAGCTTTGCCCGCAGTTCATCACCCGTTAAACCTTGGGTTGTAACGTGATTTTTAGATCCATAACAATTAAATTTTTTTTGATAATTGAGGTAGAAAGGGTGAAACTGGCTTTTATTATTGATCCCATCCATCAGCTTGACCCTTGCCATGATACGAGTGTTGCCCTCATGGAAGCAGCGCAAATTCTTGGTCATGAAGTTTGGATAACCCAAGCGAATTTGTTAAATGTTGTGGATAGCAAAGCTTGGGCTGTTTTACAGCAAGTAGAACTTGTACCAGTGGAATTAATAGAGGGACGTTGGGTAGCCGCAAATCCTTGGTATAAGTTAGGTTCTAGCCTCCTCACTGCTTTGGAGTCAATGGACGCTGTATTTATGCGGACAGACCCACCAGTCAACGATTCCTACCTCTATGCTACTTATATTTTGGATTACATTGACCAAAATAAAACCCTGGTAATTAACAACCCCAATGGTATCAGAGCCGCAAATGAAAAAATGTATGCCTTGCAATTTACTCAAGCCATCCCTGAAACCATTGTGAGTGCTGATAAAAAGGTGATCCGCCAATTTGTAGAAGCTAAGGGTGCAACAGTTCTCAAACCATTGGGTAACAAAGCTGGGGAGGGGATTTTATTTTTACAATCAGGCGATCGCAATTTTAACTCAATAGTCGAACTCAGTACCCTGCAAG
Source organism: Sphaerospermopsis sp. FACHB-1194 (assembly GCF_014696235.1). NCBI lineage: Bacteria > Bacillati > Cyanobacteriota > Cyanophyceae > Nostocales > Aphanizomenonaceae > Sphaerospermopsis > Sphaerospermopsis sp. FACHB-1194. The sequence continues at coordinate 124,954 of NZ_JACJPU010000002.1, forward strand.
GTCGATTACCAGTAATGGTACAAAACTATTTACCCGCAGCTAAGGAGGGAGACAAGCGAATTATCTTGCTCAATGGCGAACCCATTGGGGCGCTCAATCGCCTTTCTAGTGGTAGTGATTTTCGCAATAATATGGCAACAGGTGGTACTGTTGCTCCAACGGAAATTACCGCAAGAGAACAGGAAATTTGCACCTTATTGGCAGAAAAACTGCGTCAAGACGGCTTGATTTTTGTTGGTATTGACGTGATTGGTGGCTACCTCACAGAAGTCAACGTTACCAGTCCCACGGGCATCCGAGAAATTGATCGCCTAGATGGTACTCACCTTGCTCATCAGGTTATTCAATGGCTAGAGCAGGTGAATGGGAACTGGTGACTGGGGAAGAAAATTTTAGATTTTAGATTTTAGATTTTAGATTGGAATTGACAAAAACAATCCAAAATCCAAAATCCAAAATCCAAAATCCAAAATTGAATTACCAATTACCAATTACCAATTACCAATTACCAATTACCAATTACCAAATAAAAAAACTCCAATAAAATATGGGGTAGGCAACTAAATTGCAGACCCCTATCTTTGGTGATAAACGTAAAACTAAGAAATTGTATAAAGCACAAACGCCAGAACTGAGACTGCAAACTTAATCTAAAATCTCAAATCTACAATTACTTAATTTTTCGGTGGTGTGCGTCGTCGTTGGAGAAAATCAGGAATATCTAGAATCGGTTTTTCTTTAGGTTCAGGAGTTGGAGTTGGTTGATTAACAGTTGGTTGATTAACAGTTGGTTGTACTCCTAGCTTCCTGGGAGATGGAGTCACTACTCTGGGAGTGGCCACAGTTTGTTGTGGAGCAGCTTGAATTTCTCCGGTAAACCCAGTCGCAATCACGGTAATTCTGACTTCTCCTTGCAGTCTGTCATCAATCACTGCACCGAAAATAATATTGGCATTGGGATCAACCACCTCATAAATTGTTTCCGCAGCCGCATTCACTTCATGCAGAGTGAGATCACTACCACCAGTGATATTGAAGACAACCCCTCTAGCACCTTCAATAGAGCATTCTAATAATGGTGAGGAAATCGCGGCGATCGCAGCTTCTCTAGCTCTAGATTTGCCAGAACTCACACCAATACCCATCAATGCTGATCCCGCATCTGCCATGACTGCTCGCACATCGGCAAAGTCCACATTCACCAAACCAGGAATCGTAATAATATCAGAAATACCCTGTACCCCTTGACGCAACACATCATCGGCATAGCGAAAAGCTTCTTGTACAGGTGTTTGTTCAGGAATTACCTCCAACAGCTTATTGTTAGGAATAATAATCAAGGTATCAACCCTACTTTTTAATCCTTCAATACCCTGCTCGGCTTGGCTAGTGCGTCGCCGTCCCTCAAATACAAACGGACGGGTCACTACACCCACAGTCAAAGCGCCCATTTCTTTGGCCACTTCCGCCACAATTGGCGCAGCACCCGTACCTGTTCCACCACCCATACCCGCAGTGATAAAAACTAGGTCTGCACCTTCTAAAGCGGTAGCAATTTCATCACGTGATTCTTCCGCTGCCTTCTGACCAATAGCGGGATTACCCCCCGCACCTAAACCCCTGGTTAGTTTCTGCCCGATTTGCAAACGACTGGGAGCGCCAGCTAAAGTCAAGGCTTGGGCATCGGTGTTAATTGACCAAAATTCCACCCCAGAAACATCAGATTCAATCATGCGGTTAACAGCATTGCCACCGCCACCACCAACACCAATAACTTTAATATTGGCGACTCGGCCCGGAACAATTTCACCAATGCGACTATTTTCCGTAATTTTTTTACTGTCGTTACTTTGGGCAAAGTTTAGCCCGGAACTACCAAAGGGATTATTAGAGTTAACGGACAAAGATAACCCTGTTTGTCCCACAGATTGGGCATTTTTATAGGTAAGCTCTTGGTTATTATCAAATGTCATTGGCTTGATGAAGGTAGATAAACGACTTGTTTTGGTGTTATTCACCTAAGAGTCAAATATAGTTGAGTTGGAGACTGTCACCGTCTATGACAATCAATATTTTTTATTGTTCTGCTGTGCAAAACCTAGACAAATCTAGACTTTTAATTCTTACTCAAGGGGAGCATGGGAGCGGTTATCCCTCTGTAAGTCTCTGTAAATCTCTGTAAGTTTTGGCGCTGTCTGCGAGACACGATCATAATTAGTTATGGGATCATTTGGCAACTTAGGCGATCGCCTATGGCTTAGAGCAAACTGGGCTGTCAGCACTGCGCACCGCGCAATCGCATAACTAATTCTAGAAAAGTATACCTACATTGTCCGAAAATCGGTTTATATAACTTGATCTAGACATTAAGATTTTCTATACTATGTTGCTAAGTTTTCCCAGTATTACTCTGTGAATTTGATGCTCAGTATCCCCCACTATTTCTGCTCGAAACTTTTATTAGCAGTCAATTTTACAGCTTTATTTGTTCATTTTTTCGATAACTACTAAATTTTTCAGTGATTTACTGTGTAAAGCATTACTTTTTACTCCAGAAGATATATCAAAAATGCGTTTGGTTTAGTTTTTGGTTATAAACCTATGAGGTTGAATACTCACATACAAAATGCAGTTACCAATGGACGACGGTAGTTTTGATTGGGAAACCTCCCCACCAAGGTGCAAGAACGCTGCACCCAAACCCTTGATTTTTTATCGACCTGCATAAAGATTATCTCCAAGAAGTTTCTAATATTTATCCTGCCATTTTAATCAAAAGTTCATGCCAATTTTTATTTCAATGGTGCGAACCGTAAAACTAACTAATATTTTTATCATTTTTATCCTCAAAAACTGGTTTCTGTACTCAAACAGGCTCAAGCTTGTTAGGTATCTGGGAAGTTAATTTGTTATTTTTGGTTCATTTGTACTAAAGGTCGGTCAGGATTTTTGATATCAATATAGGCTAATTGTTTGGGCTTGAATTTTGCTGGTAAATGCCGCATTTGCACAAGTAATTGGATTTTTTCCGGTAATTGGGCATTAGGAACACCAAGATGGACATTTCCTAATTCTGTTTTCAAAATTAAATTTGTGGGATCTTGGCAATCAATTTCCATCACTTTAACAGAACTCTGACTGACAGCTTGATAAAGTTCAGTCCAATAGGGGCAATATTTTTCTGGTGAACCAAGAACTTTGAGGGTAGGCAATTTACCTGTGGGGTTAAGTGCAGTGTATTTTGCTAGAGGAATCAAAGCGCCACTAGCATCTAGTAAACTGACATCATCCTGTTTGCTTCCAGCAGGAGTATTTTGCAAACATGAAGATGTTGCTTGTTTGCCAGAGTTTGCCGAAGATTGAGGCTGAGTATTGCAACTGGTTGTGCTTTGTTTTGGTAGGGTGTGAATCACTGCCACTGGTAATCTCTCTTGAATTTCAATCATTAACCCAGGCGGAAACAGACGACGGCTTACAGTGGCTTGTGCAATAGCGGGTTGTGCTTCTAAAGTTTCGGCAATTGCAGAAGGCTCTATTCGCCACAAAGATTGGGGATAGGACAGCGCCAACAGCGATTGAATAGCTTGCTCGGATAATAATTGATTGCCTGATTTCATAACTATTTGTGCAGGTTTTTTTAACACCCACATTGGTTGGAGTGTTACCCACAGCAATCCACCTGCTAGACCACTAGCAGCCAGTGTTCGCCAAATAGTGTGAATGATTTTTCTTTGCTGCTGCCTACGTAATTTTTTACGGCGTTGAGCTAAATTCTTGCGGGAAACTGATACTATACCGGCCATGAAAACCCCTTTCTGGTTTGAGTCTAATTCCTGAAAACCACGGTAATTGGTGATTGGTAAACTCTTGAGCTTACCATTCTAACCAGTTATCAGTATCACAGGATTCGTTAGTGTTGTGGATAACAGGAGTTTTTTCATTACTTTCTACTGGTAAATTCACTAGAAATTCTTGTAATCGCATACGTTCAATATAAGGCCAACCCCCCTCAGACTCAATATCTCTGAGCAGTGCGTAGAGTCTTTGGCGGTTATCGGGCAAACTATCTTGAAAAATTCCATCACGAATCTCTTTATGTAACTTTTCCAATTGTCTCAGCAAAGATAATAATGCTGTAACATTGCCTTGACAAGCGTGGGCTGCATCTTGCACAGCAGATGCGATCGCTTGCAACTTAGCAGATAAATTTCCCGCTGGCAAATTTTGGTCATTGTTCATGTAATTTTCTGCTGCTGTTCTATAAAAGTAATACAATACCCGAAACACCCGAAAAAAGGGAGGATGGGCAGGGGTAAGAGCGAAATCACAAAAAGCAAGCGAAAATCAAGCGAAGAACTACTAATGACGAGGCGCTAATTGTCAATTGATTGATGCCAATGTGAATGGTAGTTTGAATATTGTACGTAAAGTAATCCCCACAGATTTAATGTGAGGGCTTAATTACGTTTTAGTGAATTTTGGGGATTCATTTCCGACTAACAAATAGCATCAGAGAAATCTTATGCTTTTTGGCACTATAACTTGGCTAATTTCCCTATCAAACCAAAGATTGTATGTACTAGCAATACATATACAATACAGGATGATTTGGGTCATGCCGCTTTTACCTGATGTAAGAGCAAAGCGCGAAGTATAGCCTACTTCGCATTAATAACAGATGCCTTGAGGCGTTTCTGTGTTGTGGTCTACTCATCCATTTAGCCAAACCCTGCCAAATGCCACTCAGTAGACTGTTGGTTTGAAGCTAAGGAAAAAGCAACTTCCATCTAACTCTGATGAGAGAAACTGCTGGTTCTGAAGCTAAACCTGAAAACTCAAAACGGAATGCGTTTTATTACGTTTAGTAGAGCCGTTTTACAACTTAAATATTAATGACATTGAGGTTGACCATGAGGTATCGCGCTTTAATAGTTGCATTCTTAGCTTTATGCTTGGGGCTGATAACTGCTTGTAGTGATGCGCCTTCATCTAGCAGCAGAGACTTGCTGACTTACGAACAAATTCGAGGTACTGGCTTGGCTAACAAATGCCCTCAGCTGGCAGAAACAAGCCGTGGTTCTATTGCTTTGGATAACGGTCAGACCTACACCATCAAAGAACTGTGCTTAGAACCTACCAATTACTTTGTCAAAGAAGAACCCGCTAACAAACGGCAAGAAGCTGAATTTGTAGCTGGTAAATTGGTGACTCGTAACACATCCACTATTGATCAAGTACAAGGTGATTTAAAAATCAACCCAGATAACAGTCTGACCTTTGTAGAAAAAGATGGTCTTGATTTCCAAGCTATCACAGTCAAACTTCCTGGTGGTGAACTAGTACCTTTCTTATTTACTGTCAAAAACTTGATTGCACAAACACAGCCTAATTTGACCAGCATTAATACTTCTACTGATTTTGAAGGTAAGTTTAAAGTTCCTTCTTATCGTGGTGCTTCTTTCCTAGATCCCAAAGGTCGTGGTGTTGTCAGTGGTTATGATAATGCTGTGGCATTACCAGCCCAAGCCGACGATGATGATTTGACACGAGCTAATGTGAAGCGTACAGAAATCCTCAATGGCAAGATTTCTTTACAAGTAGCTAAAGTAGACAGTTCTACTGGCGAAATAGCTGGTACTTTTGAAAGTATACAGCCCTCTGATACAGATTTGGGTGCTGGCGAACCTAAAGAAGTTAAGATTCGTGGTTTATTCTACGGTCGCGTAGAAACAAATCGCGGCTAAATTCCTGTTGTTATAGCAGTAGTCAGGAGGAGGCGGTGCGGTCTTAGGGTCTCACGCCACTCCCTTCCAGCCGAGAAACCCGTCCACAGGGGTAACTCCTCAAATGAAGCAACTACCGTTCAAGAGTCAGGAGTAAAATCCTTTTTTAGTAGCAGTTTCATGATTAATTGATGTTCTAACTACTCTGTCTACAGCTATAAAAAAATTTATCCAACTGCCCTGCTTTTTGAGAGGGTAGTTGGTTTTTTTTAGACTGGTAAACTTTTGGCTGATTTCTCATCACCTGTGATTTTTCCGTAAATAAACAGTTGTCAAATTCATGTTTTGGGAAATTAGATGAATTTAATAAAATTAAATACGTACTATTACTAATCAATAATTTTTATTAATTTAGAAAAATAATAGATAGAATTTTTGGCTATTTATCAGTACATTTCATATTGCATTTATTAAGTTACGTAATATCCCGGTTTGACATTAGGGAAAGAATTGTATATTTTAATTCTATGCGAGTTGTTTAATAAGCTACAACAGACCAAATTGACTTCGATCACTAAAAAGCAACTCTGCTGAAAATCGCCCTAGATTTTCAACCCATCCTCAAAATCTTTTCTAGCCAAAAATTTTAGTCTGCCTGATGGCTTTATGAGTTGTTCAAGAACGTGCATATCTGCCTATAGCGCGTCTAAAAATTAAGTTTAGCAGCGATTAATAAACACTCTATTTGCTAAATCCTGAATGTGCTATGCCTACTACAGCCACGAACGAACTAAAACATGAGATTTCACAGTTGTTGCGAGAATATGAGCAATGTCCCTCAGAACGCCTTCGTAATCAACTAGTGAAACTAAATTTTGGGCTGGTGAGAAAAGAAGCTCACTACTGGATAAATCAATGTCATGAAAGCTATGAAGATTTGATCCAAGTCGGCTGTTTGGGTTTAATTAGAGCTATTGAGAAATTTGAACTTTCTAAAGGACACGCCTTTAGTTCTTACGCTATTCCTTACATTCGTGGGGAAATTCAACATTACCTCCGGGACAAAGGCGTAACCATGCGGATACCCCGGCGCTGGTTAGCACTACAACAGCAAGCCATAGGTGTTTCCCGTTCTTTGCGGGAAAAATACAACCGCCAACCGACTGATGCAGAAATAGCTGGTGCATTGGAAATTTCTCAAAGTGAATGGCAGGAAATTAAATTAGCATGGGTGAATCGCTCTCCTCTGAGTTTGGATGTACCCATACAGAATGGAGAAGAAGGATCTACCAGTTTGGGGGAATTGGTTCCCGATCCAAATTACCGCAGCTTTCAATTAGCGCAAGAAGACCAAATCAGATTACAACAAGTATTAGTACAGTTGGAAAACCGCACCCGGGAAGTGTTAGAATGCGTGTTTTTACATGATTTGACACAGAAGCAAGTTGCAGAACATTTAGGAATTAGTGTAGTTACTGTTTCTCGTAAAGTCAAAAAAGGATTGGATATGCTGAAAAAAATCATGGTAGCGCCTGAAAATTAATAGCCAATCCTCTGAAACCATGATTTGCTGGAGTGTTAAAAATAACTCTGGAAATGTAAAATTTAGGTTATAAAGAAAACAGACTTGGCCTGTAATCACAATTTCAGGCGTGTTGATTTCCATAAGTAAACTTTCCTATAGCTCTCGAGAACAGCTAATGGGTATAAATTCACAAATTAATTCACAGATTGTAGCTGCGGCTATTTTAACTTTGGCGATCGCTGGATGTACAGTTAATGATACGCCAGAAGCTACTAACACTCCTCCAGCAGCAACAATTCCCCAAACAGCAGCAGAAAAACCAGAAGAAAAGACACCCTTTGCTAATCCTGTGGTGTCTTCTCAAAAAGATCAAGCAATAAAGGCAAATAATCCCGGCTTGATTGAATCCACTAGAGGCGATTTGCGCGTGGATTTGGCACAAAAAGGGCGGACTGATCCATTTGCGGAAATTATTAAGCCCTTATGGGTACCAATTGCTGCCAATTCTGAGCAAAAAGAAGTTCCTAAACTGCCTCCTTTGCCAACTCCACAACAAACAGGAACAAATCAAGCTCAGGGGGGACAAAATGTCCAGGCTCGTGTACAAATTACTACTCCTCCACCTCAACCAAAACCTCCTTTGACTCCAGTTTTGCCCATGGTTTTACCTCAAGTTGTGGCTAAAGAGCCTGTTAAGCCTGTGTTACCACCTGCTCCCAAGCATGAAGATGCTCAAGCGGTTTTGGTCAGTGGTATAGTTGTTATTGGTAAAGAACCCCAGGCAATTATTAAAGTGCCGGAAGAACTTACCAGCCGCTATGTACAAGCTGGGCAAAGATTGGGTAATGGGGTTTTGATTAAACGAATTGAGATGAACAGAGGTTTTAATCCTGTGGTTGTGTTTGAACAGTTCGGAATTGAAGTTGCTAAAGCAGTGGGAGAAAAACCCTCTACCGAACCTGCAAAGTCTGAACCTGCAAAGTCTGAACCTGCAAAGTCTGAACCTGCACAACCTGCTGTTGGGGTTTCCATTTCAATGGGTTTGTAAGAGTTGGTTAGCTATCTGGTTACAGCAGAATATGGCTGGCGCTACGCTGTCAGGAGTCAGGAGTCATTTTGTTGTGCAGTTTGTACTTCATTCATTGACAATCTGCTGTAAGTTTGCTGTAAGTTTATAGATATAACATCAATTCTGGCAATTAAATTGGTTGCATAACCGGAAATGTCCGGTTTTATATTATAGTGATGATTTTATACTTTTTATGGAATTATGGAACAGAATCAACAAAAAATAGAATTTCCTAATTTACCTTTAGCTGTATATCGAGAAATAGCAGCACATTTGCGGCAGGTGGAAGGGGTTGATGTGGATTTAATTCCCCAAACTTCTTCAGATTTTGATTATGATCAAAGTCAAATTGCTGGTTTGTCTATTTCTTGCCAACCAAATACTAATGAGGAACAGGTGAAGCAGATTTTAGATTATTATAACAATCTAAAAACCTTATTCTATAGCCGTTAACCCTTATGGGAATATCCCCGGTTTTCCTACCTCGGCAGTTACGCTTATTTGTTGTTTAATCATGGTAGGTTAGACTCAATAATAGTGAACCAATAGGTATGAGATATGAATCAAAAAGACGATAAAGCTTTATTTCAGAAAAAGGCGTTAAAAAATGCCTTGGTTGCTTTTAAATTTCCTGAAGATTTAACAGCACGTCATCAAATAATTAGCAAATGGGTTGAAGCTTTAAATTCAGGTACACTGGATAAAATCAGTGAAGTTTCCTTACAGGGAAATTTCTTAAAAGAGATATTTCAAGATGTATTAAGTTATCGTTCTGTAATTGATGGTGGGGGTAAAAAATGGGAACTTTACCCAGAAAAAAACATTGCTGATGGTGGTGGTTTTGCTGATGCTGCTTTAGGATATTTTACCGCGACAGAAAACCAAAAAGGTCAGGTAAAATTACAAGGTCAAGTAGTAGCACCTATTGAATTAAAAGGAACTAAAAATAATTTAGATCGTGCTGCATCAGGAAGGGATAAATCAGCAGTTGATCAAGGATGGCATTATGCTAATTATACTCCTGATTGTCGTTGGATCATTATTTCTAATTATCGAGAATTACGATTATATCATATTAATAAAACTCCAGCTTATTATGAAAAGTTTGTATTAGCAAATTTAGCAGATTTTCAGGAGTTTAAAAAATTCTATTTTATTCTTTGTCGGGATAATTTTTTACCGATCAAAGATGTATCTGTAATTGATAGATTATTAACCACTTCTGATCAAGCACAGGAAGATATTACCAAACAACTGTATGAGGAATATAAACAAGTCAGATTAAACATAGTTAAACATTTTCGCTTTATTGATAAATCATCTATTCCTAACCGTGATGCGGTATTAATTGAAAAAGCACAAAAGACATTAGACAGAATTTTATTTATTGCATTTTGTGAGGATAGGGGATTATTACCAGAACAGACAATTACTAAAGCTCATGATAGCAGAAATGCTTATAATAATCGTCCGATTTGGGAAATTTATAAAGACGTTTTTCGCTGGGTTGATCAAGGTAATGATGATCCACCAATTCCCGGTTATAATGGTGGTTTGTTTCAACATGATCCGCTATTAGATGAAACATTAAATATTCCTGATCCTTTATGTACCCAACTGAAAAACCTGACACGGTTTGATTTTGATTCCGAAGTTTCTGTAGATATTTTAGGGCGGATTTTTGAACAGTCAATTACAGATTTAGAAGAATTAAAAGCTGATTTTACTAAACAGGAGTTTGATAAAAAACAAGGTAAGCGGAAAAAATTAGGAGTGTTTTATACTCCTGCTTATATTACTCAATATATTGTCGAGATTGCCATTGGTGGATATTTACAAAAACGGGAAACTCAGTTAAGACAGAGTTTACAGTTAGCAGAATTTACAGATTCAGAAAAACAGCGATCGCAAGAAATTCAATTTTGGTTAACTTACCGAAATGAGATATTAGTAAAAACGCGAGTTGTTGATCCTGCGTGTGGTTCGGGTGCATTTTTAATTGCTGCTTTTGATTATTTGCAAAGTCAGTATCAACGAGTGCATGATAATTTGCGGTTTTTACAATATCAAGATTCAGAAAATCTAGAATTAGATAAAACTATTCTGAGTAATAATTTATTTGGGGTTGACTTATCTCCAGAGTCAGTAGAAATTACTAAGTTATCTTTGTGGTTAAAAACTGCAACTCAGGGTAAAGCTTTAACTTATTTAGATGATAATATCAAAGTTGGTAATTCTATTGTTGCTGATGCAGAGTTTACAGATTTACCTTTTATTTGGGAAAATGAATTTCCTCAAGTTTGCGCTGAAGGTGGTTTTGATGTAGTAATTGGAAATCCTCCTTATATTCGTCAGGAATTATTATCACCTTTTAAACCTTACTTACAGGAAAACTATCAAACCTATGATGGGGTAGCGGATATCTATATTTATTTTTATGAGAAAGGTTTGAATTTATTGAAACCAGAGGGAATCATGACGGCTTTAAGGTAAGTACTTGTTACTACAACATTCACTGCCAACTACGCTGACGTTGAAACAGATAAAAGGTTAGGAAAATCAAAGATCCAAAATACAACCAACGAACCCACTGAACAATCTCGACAGTCAGCACGTAAGCGTCTTTTGACGAAAATTCAAAGTTAAAAACTTCCATTGCTTTTTCAACAAGATAAGTCGGTCTGGTTGTATCTAGTAGAATGATACTAATTGCCCAAACAATTACCAGAACTGTCAATTTCCTGTCCCTCATTCAAACACTCCCTATTACTCTTCTCAAAGTAAGGCTATATCATTTGACGAATGAAAAACGTTAATGTTCCTGAACTCTAACCAAAATTTTATGAGTTCTTGTAAACTTACATTCTAGTGCGCTGCCTATCTTAACCGACTACATTAGCAATATCGAAATTTCCAGGATGTTTTTTTCAGTTAATTATTTTGAGGAGTTGACTTTTTTTTAATTGTCTGAATCAGGATGTCCAGGATGTGGGTTTTGAGAATTTAATGATTTTGATGGTCTGCGTTAGGTGTTATTTTTTAACAAATACGATTATTACACAATTTCATTTAGTCAGTTTAATATTAAGGGAATCCTATGGTTAAAAATAATTGAATTTTGTATAAATCCTGAAAATCCTGAAATCCTGGACATCCTGATTCAGACAAATATTCAATCCTGAAAATCCTCTAATCCTGGAAATCCTGATTCAGACAAATAAATGTTATAATCAAAAAATTACAACTTGATGCTGAAGCAAGAAAAGTTGAAGCTAAAAGAGCAGAAGCAGAAGCTGAAAAAGCAGCACGGTTAGCGGCAAAATTGAGAGAATTAAATATTGACCCGGAGACAATTTAAAGTTACTAAATGTAGGTTGGGTTAAGCGACAGCGCAACCCAACAAATTAAACCCAACAAATTACGTTAATTATTAGATTGAATCATGTTGGGTTTCCTCACGTCAACCCAACCTACCTACTCAAAGTGTTGATATAATTAAACCGCAAAGAACGCAAAGGACGCAAAGGTAAGAGAGTTTAAGAGATTTTTTAGTGTTACTGCGGTTATTGTTTCAAAATTGGGATGCTCCCGGTTTTAATCATGTTGGGTTTCCTCACGTCAACCCAACCTACCTGTTGATTTTTCGATAACGTTATCGCTTTTCTGATATAATCAAAAGCTCGACTCCTTTAACATAGAATTTGATGTATGAGCAAGGGAACTCTGTTTGACAAAGTTTGGGACATCCACACCGTTGGTACACTTCCATCAGGACTAACGCAACTATTCATCGGCCTCCACCTTATCCATGAAGTTACCAGTCCTCAAGCCTTTGCTATGCTCAAAGAGAGGGGTTTAAAAGTTTTATTCCCACAGCGCACAGTGGCCACTGTTGATCATATTGTTCCTACGGATAACCAAGCACGTCCGTTTTTGGATAGCATGGCGGAAGAAATGATCCAGGCGTTAGAGCAAAACTGTCAAGAAAATAACATTACTTTCCATAATATTGGTTCGGGAAATCAAGGTATAGTTCATGTTATTGCCCCTGAGTTGGGACTAACCCAACCGGGAATGACTATAGCTTGTGGAGATAGTCATACATCTAGTCATGGTGCTTTTGGGGCGATCGCTTTTGGTATTGGTACAAGTCAAGTCCGCGACGTTCTCGCTTCCCAAACCCTAGCATTATCAAAACTCAAAGTTAGAAAAATTGAAGTTAACGGAAAACTCAGACCCGGAGTTTACGCTAAAGATGTAATTTTACACATTATCCGCACCTTGGGAGTTAAAGGTGGTGTAGGTTACGCTTACGAATATGCAGGAACTACCTTTGAACAGATGAACATGGAAGAACGGATGACCGTTTGCAATATGGCGATCGAAGGTGGTGCAAGATGCGGATATGTGAACCCTGATAAAATTACTTACGAATATTTGAAAAATAGAGACTTCGCTCCCCAAGGCGCAGACTGGGACAAAGCCGTTGCTTGGTGGGAATCTCTGCGGAGTGATGCCAATGCCGAATATGATGATGTAGTAGTATTTAATGCCGAAGACATACCCCCGACAGTCACCTGGGGAATAACACCCGGTCAAGGAATAGGCGTTGATCAGAAAATTCCCGCAGCAGCAGAACTAGCAGAAGAAGATCGCTTTGTTGCTGAAGAAGCTTATCGTTACATGGACCTTTACCCTGGTCAACCGATCCAAGGTACAAAAATTGACGTTTGCTTTATCGGTAGCTGCACCAACGGACGCATCAGCGACCTAAGAGAAGCGGCGAAAATAGCCCAAGGTCGTAAAGTTGCAGCAGGTGTAAAAGCCTTTGTCGTTCCCGGTTCAGAACGAGTGAAAAAAGAAGCCGAAGCCGAAGGACTAGATAAAATCTTTGTTGAAGCTGGCTTTGAGTGGAGAGAACCAGGGTGTTCCATGTGTTTAGCCATGAACCCCGACAAACTACAAGGAAGACAGATCAGCGCCTCATCGTCTAACCGCAACTTCAAAGGTAGACAAGGATCAGCATCCGGTCGCACCCTGCTAATGAGTCCGGCAATGGTAGCAACTGCCGCTATTAAGGGTGAAGTTGCTGATGTACGGGAAATGCTGTAGACCGAAATTGTCGGTAAAAAAACTACATCTTTTTTATCTCACGCAGAGGCGCAGAGGCGCAGAGAGAAATTAAAAGTGTGGTTTACATACATAAAGTTTCTTAAACTCTTCTTTCTCTGTTTCCTCTGTGTCTCTGTGGTTCATTCATTAAAAAACTCTAGAAACACAAGAAAAATCTCTCTTAAGCTCTTCTTCCTTCGTGTCCTTTGTGTACTTTGCGGTTCATTAAAACTATGGTAAGTGAAATCAAACAGATAAGCGATCGCGCCGTTCCTTTAATTGGCGATGACATCGACACAGATCGCATTATACCCGCCCGCTACTTAAAAGCCATCACCTTTGATGGTTTAGGAGAAGGTGCATTTATTGACGATAGAACAGCTTTAAATGGTCAACATCCTTTCGATCTTCCCCAATACCAAGGAGCAAAGATATTAATTGTTAACCGTAACTTTGGCTGTGGTTCATCCAGAGAACACGCACCCCAAGCGTTAGCTAAATGGGGCATCAAAGCCATTATTGGTGAAAGCTTTGCGGAAATTTTCTTTGGTAACTGTGTGGCAATGGGTATACCTTGCGTTACAGCCGAACCGAGTATAGTTAAGCAATTGCAAGATTTAGTTACTGCTAATCCCCAAGCGCCTATTACCATAAATGTGGAAAATTTGCAAGTAAAAATCAATGATTTGACTTTTCCGGTGTTTATGGGTGAGGGAACTAAAACCACTTTTGTGTCTGGTACTTGGGATGCTTGCGGACAGTTGGTAGCAAATGCAGCACAGGTGAAAGCTGTAGCAAACAATTTACCTTATATTGGTTGGGGTAAATTAGCTGCTAGTTAGGTGACTGGGGACTGGGGACTGGGGACTGGGGACTGGTGACTGGGGACTGGTGACTGGGGACTGGTGACTGGTGACTGGTGACTGGGAATCACTTTTATGTTTTTTAATCAGCTATTCCCAATTCCCTATTCCCAATTCCCAATTCCCTATTCCCAATTCCCTATTCCCAATTTAATATATGAATTACTGGTTAATGAAATCTGAACCTTCTGTCTATAGTATTCTTGATTTACAAACTCAAAAACAAACTATTTGGGATGGTGTGCGAAATTATCAAGCACGGAATTTTTTAAAGCAAATGCAAATAGGAGATTTGGCTTTTTTCTATCATTCTAATGCTGAACCTCCAGGAATTTTCGGTTTGATGAAAATAGTAGAAACTGGTATTGCTGATCCAACTCAATTTGATACTAATAGTAAATATTATGATCCTAAGTCTACTCCTGAATCTCCCCGGTGGTTAACTGTAAAGGTAGAGTTTGCCGAGGTATTTTCTCAACCGATTTTTTTATCTACACTTAAAGAAAAATTTACGGGAGATGAATTATTAGTAGTTAAAAAAGGTAATCGTTTATCAGTAATTTCTGTAGGAGAATCTGTAGCAAAAAATATTTTAGCCATGAATAATTAATTATGCAAAAAATAGTTTATAATTAAAGCACAACTAAATTGTTGTTAAGAAATTAGACCTTATACGGACAAAATTTTTAGGCAATATATAGGCATATAGGCAATATATTTTATGCTCAACGGACCACTACATGAACAACCCCGCAACCAAAGAGCTACAGTAATTCGTACCAGTAATGAATTTATACTGCTGGAATGGTTAAAATCAACTGGTCGTCTAATAGCGCGTGAGCATATAGAATCTGACCTGACCAGTGACGTTGAAGAAGAAATTTCCGAGATTATCGACCTCGACGATCTGGCTTATGATAATGATGATGATACAGGTTTAGATTTGGAAGACTAGGTTTGTTATAAAATCACGCAAAGATACCAATAAACTTATTTGAGTCTTTTTTGAGTCTTTGCGTCTACCCTGGGGATATCCTGACAGAAATTGCGTAAGATTTTAATCTTTTTTTAATCTTTAATCAACTGCTGCAAAGCTGCAAATAAATCCTTTGTTAAATCACTCACACCTTTTCTAGCAGCTTGTTTATTTCCCTGACATTTTTCCCATCTTTCTGTTACGGAAATTGGTTCACCGACAGTAATCATCGCTTGTTTTAAACCTAAACGTGGTCTTCCAGGTAAAGTCGAATCTTTAATTCTAGACAACATATCAAACATTAATAAAGTCGTTTCTGCAAACCTATCAGCTGTCGGTTTTTCTTGAATATAATTAGCTGTCACCGCTACAAAACTTTCGGCTATTCGGATATGTTGCATTCGCAAATCTGCTTCTTCTGCTACCCAGTCAGCTAGACCACGTTTAAAAGGTGGTAAACTATTGATATCCTCGATATCATCACGATAAATATAATTCCAACCGGCTTCTTCTAACCGCCGACATCTATCAATAAAATTACCTTGTGCCGTCACATTAAAATATTCTTCAGCCACCTGTAAAGCTGTATCCATTAAATTTCCTAACCTATTAATTAAAACCTGATTAGGGTTAGCTGTTTCTTCACCAATAATTACTGGTAAATCTCGATGATAAAAACGCCGATAAAAGTCTTCCATTTCCGTAATTAAATATTCTGCTAAACGAAAAAGTCGCTGATATAAAATTTCTTCCCCATTCTTGCCAGTTTGATTAATTTCATCAACTGGTAAACCACTATCAGCTTCTAATTTTGATATTAGCCATTCTATTTTTTCCCAAGGTGGGTTAACATAACTATATTTAATACCAATAGGAATAATAAAAACCGTTTCTGGGCGGTTAGCTTTTTGCAAATCTTCCACACACCAAAAACTTATTTGTGCTACACCAGGTTCTAAAGGACTGACAATACTACTATGACCATTTGTACCACCTTCAGGAGCGATCGCAATAGGCATTTCTGCATTGACAAATAAATTTCTTACCATTTGAATCGCATTTCTATCTACTTTTCTTCCCCTACGAACTGGTACACCACCGCAGCGAGAAAATAACCATCCTAACCAATTTCCCGCCCATAAAGTCATGCCTCTTTCATACATAAAATGACTATGAACAGGATATTTTAAATCAATGCCTTTTTCCCGCGCTACCTTGGGAACAATGCGAGAAAGCAAATATAGCATTGTTAAAGGATCTTCAACTTCTGGATGACGAAAAGCAATTAAAAATCTAATTTTACCCTCTTGAAATTCATGATATAATTTAGCTAACACTTCGGCGTTTTCAGCTTCTATGTTCACAATACCAGCAGGTAGCCAAGGTCTAGTTCTCACCCGTAAAATAAAAGGGAGAAAAAAAGACATCACCTTGAGTACCAACGGTTGAAAATTTGGGGGAATAAATTTTAATGGTGGTTGGGTGGAATGAATAGACTTAGGCAACTTTTTCTCCTGTAGTGTGGTAAAACGTAAAACAATATGAGTGAGTATTGCAAATAGTAATTTGTCCAGGTTATGAAATAAGCAAACCGCAAAGTACGCAAAGTACACAAAGGGAAGAGAATGGATAAGGGGTTTTTTATCCATGCTATGATTTTAGCAAAGTTGGATGCTCACAAATTATGTAAATAGAAAGCGAAGATCGCAATTATAATAATTTTATGTGAATATTATACAAATATGTAAAACTACAAAAAATAAAACTTCTGAAATTATCTGCGTTTATCTGCGTTCATCTGCGTTCCCTAAAAACTCAAAAACATGCACACAACCCCAGAACAAAAACAATTTGCACCCGCAACCCAACGCAACCGCGAACCCATTTTAGAGGTACTTCAACAAGTCTTACCCACAACAGGAACAATTTTAGAAATAGCCAGTGGTACAGGAGAACACGCGGTATTTTTTGCACATCATCTAGCACCGCGAAAATGGCTACCTTCTGACCCAAACCCCCTCTTAAGAGACAGTATCACAGCTTGGATGGCAGAATGTAAAAGTGATTATATTTACCCACCTTTAGATATAGATGTACAGTTACCCGTTTGGCCAGTTGAGAAAGAAAAAATCACCGACTCGCCAATAGTTGCTATAGTCAATATTAATATGATTCATATTTCCCCTTGGTCAGCTTGTTTAGGACTGATGTCCGGGGCTGGACGAATTTTACCGCCAGATGGTATTCTTTATTTATACGGACCTTATAAACAAAACGGTCAACATACCGCACCCAGTAACGCTGCTTTTGATGAGTCTTTGCGATCGCAAAACCCAGCTTGGGGAGTGCGTAATTTAGAAAATGTGGTAAAAGCAGCAAAAGCTGAAAATTTGACATTGCAGAAAATTTACCAAATGCCAGCAAATAATTTATCCGTTGTCTTCCAAAAAACCTAGATGGAGGTTAGCGGACTCGAACCGCTGACATCCTGCTTGCAAAGCAGGCGCTCTACCAACTGAGCTAAACCCCCGTTTTTCAAGTCAAAATTCAAAATTAAACAAGTTCCTCTTTTTCAGAAACGAGTTAACTTTAAACTTAAAGTAAATAATATCCTATTATTCTTTTTTTGTAAACAGATGAACCCAGAAAATAACCAAGAAAATATTATAGTTGTAGCTGCGCTGTATAAATTTGTCAGTTTACCCGATGATCAAGAACTGCAAGCACCGCTGTTATCTTTTTGTCAGCAACAAGGCATCAAAGGCACAATTTTACTAGCCAAAGAAGGCATTAACGGGACCATAGCTGGTTCTCGTTCTGGGATTGATGCGGTTTTGGCATTTCTGCGTAGTGATGCGCGGTTAGCAGACTTAGAACACAAAGAATCATACACCGACACACCGCCATTTGAAAAGATGAAAGTGCGGTTAAAACGCGAAATTGTTACATTAGGAATACCGGAAGTTGACCCAAATGAAAAGGTAGGAAACTACGTCACTCCAAAGGAATGGAATGATTTGATTTCTGATCCAGAAGTAACAGTAGTTGATACCCGTAATGATTATGAAGTTAGTATAGGAACTTTCAAAAGGGCAAAAAATCCCCAAACGCAGATTTTCCGAGATTTTCCTGAATATGTAAGTAAAAACTTAGACCCGAACAAACATAAAAAAGTTGCCTTATTCTGTACTGGTGGTATTCGCTGCGAAAAAGCCACATCTTATATGCTGGCTCAAGGTTTTGAGGAAGTTTATCATCTCAAAGGGGGTATTCTGAAATACTTAGAAGAAGTCCCCAAAGAAGAAAGTTTATGGGAAGGGGAATGTTTTGTATTTGATGAACGGGTTGCGGTGCGTCACGGATTGGAAGAGGGCAGTTATGAGTTATGCTTCTGTTGTGGACATCCCATTGCTGAGGCTGATAAAACTTCACCTAAGTATGAAGAAGGTATTTCTTGTCCTCACTGTTTTGATAGTTTGACGGAGGAAAAAAGAGCAAGACAGCAGGAGAAGTGGAAGCAATATAAGTTACAGAATTTTTAAAGCTCACGCAGAGTCGCAGAGATAAAACCTCTTTCCTTTGCGTACTTTGCGGTTCGTTATTCATAAATTTTTTAAATCTCAAAAATCCAAAAATTTTTTAACTTCCTTTTTTTCGCAATAACAAGCCTCTATTCTCAATATTATTGAGAATATTATCAATAATTTTACGAAGATCGGTTATTTCAGCCATTGATATTGACATACTCTTTTTTTCTGGTATCATATATGTATGATCCAAGGGAGTCATATATTAAGCTTTAGGTACTCTTGGATGTGAGTATTTCATCAGATAACATAATTTTTGTTCCGTTCACTGTAATTTTACCCTCTTGAGTGAGTTTATAAAAAGCGCGAGAAAGGGTTTCAGGAACAGTACCTAATAAAGCAGCTAGTTGGGTTTTGGGTAAGTCTAATTCGACAACATTGATATTACCGTTTTTCTGACTTAATTTTAATAGATAATTGGTTAATCTTTCTGGAACTTCTTGGAAAGAAAGAGCATTAACCAAGTGGGTTAAATGCCTGAGATGTCGTGCAAAAGTTCCCAGCATGGCTATTGCTAAAGTGGGATGTTGTTGTAAAACCATGAAAAATGAAGTTCTGGGAATAAAGACAACTTCAGAAAATTCTATTGCTGCTGCGGATGCGGGGAAGTTTCCCCCATCAAAAGCGGGAACTTCTGCAAAGTATTCTGATATTTCAAAGATGTGTAATATTTGTTCTTTACCGTGGTTTGCTACTTTGAATACTTTGATTTTACCAGATTTAACAATAAAAAATCCCGTTGCTGCGTCTCCTTCCCAAAATAGGGTTTCGTTTTTTTTGTATGTTTGGAGAATAGCAATATTAGCAACTGCTTGGAGTTGTTCATCAATGATGTTTTCAAAGATGGGGGTTTGGTGGAGGAAGTTTTTGACTTCTAGGACTTTTTCAGTGAGAGTCATAAATAAGAGTGTATTTATTTATAGTCATACTATTTGATTTATGAACTATTATTCTTATTCCCAGTTTTCATCTATATAAGATTGGCTACTATGACGAATATGAATAATAGCAACAACATATTCTTCAACGACAAATAAAACTCGATATTTTCTTTGTTTTCCGATCCAGAGTTGCCGAACTTCAGAACCTATTGCTTTGGTTTCTGGTGCTATACTGCAACGCTTAGGAAATTTCTTTAATGATTCTATAGCATCTTCTAGTTGATAATACCAATTGTTTGCTAATTCAGGACTTGTATTATCGCACATCCAACGATAAGCTGTTTCGATTTCTTGAAAAGCAGTAGGTTGAATAATAACGTCATAATTCATGGGCATAATTCATGGGCGTGGAGGAATGTTAAATTTATTCTTTAAAGTTGCTAGAGCTTCTTCTGCTGGTATTCCTTCCCCTTGCTTAAATTCATCTAATCCTTTGCGAATACCTACTATTGCTTCTAAATAATCAATTCTTGCCAATAGTTCCTGATATGTAGCTAGGGATGCTTGTGGTGTTGTTTTGAGCGATCGCAAAAAACTTAAAACATCCTCTAGTAGTTCCTGGGGAGTATTATCAATTTCTTGTAAGAGTAATTCTTTGATGGTCATTATAGTTGATGATTAAGGTTGATACTTTGATTATAGCAATTTAATTTGTTAGTATTCAGCAGTCAGCTATCAGTAATCAGCGAATAGCAATAATTACGTGAGATTGTCTTATATATAATTTTGCCTCCCTACTTTTTAAATAATATACTATATCCAGAAATCTCTTATTCCTTCAATTCCATATTGACTAGCGTTTCCGATGTCATGATGTAATTCAAATGAGCAACATTCACACCTAACATGAATAGGCCAAGAGGATAAGATGTGAACAATTTCATCATTATAAGGATCTCTTTCATAGTCTATCTCTTTATAAATTATTAGAGAATTAACACCACACACTGGACATTTGCATATCTGATTATAATCATTATCTTTAATAACAATAAGAGCTTTGTTCTCAATTGATGATTGATATTGTAACCAAGGAATATTAACATTATAAGCTGCTCTACCTAATTCTTTAAAAAAAGCAATTTTCTCTAAATTATAAGATTCCCCTTCTTTAACTTCCTGGAAATGGTTAATAATCTCTTTAATTGGGTCTATTCCACAATCTAATTCTTCATAATTCCAGAAATTTCTACGTCCAAGATAATTTTCATGGTTTATTACTTCATCAACAAAAGGAAGGATATACCTCCCAATAAATTCGTCTAAAGCTTCATAATTAAGAATATATAAACCACGATGCCAAATTGTATTTCTTAAATTATTTAATGTTTCCAATATTTCTTTATTATCAACTATAAATGATAATTTTTCATAATAATCATTTTCTATATTCTTGATTAGAGATAAAAGTGCTGTTAAAGATTCCGAAAAGGTAATTGTTTTTAAATCTTTTTCATCTTCTAAAGATAATTCATTTTTACTAATTTTGTATTGTTAAAAGTATATTTTTTTCACTAGATGGAGAAACTACAAATAAAGGATTATCATGCCTTAGAAAATTCTTTAATACTAATTCAGCAAAATGATGAAAATGAATTATACACTCTGTGTATGCTTCACAATATTTTGATAAAACTAACACTCCTACAATATCGCTATATGTTAAAAAATCTGGTAAATCTTTGTAACTATCATCAGTTATCAAATGAAATTGACCGCCATAACAATGATACGTAGAAAAGTAAGCCTCTAGCGCAATTTTTAAAGAGAGAAATGCTAAATCAACACTTTTATCACTTGCATCTTCAATATTAAAGCCATTACTGGTTATCTTTTTGAGATTTTCTAGTTTAATGTTTTTGTTATTTCGAGATTGTTGATTCATAAAATATATTATTTACTGAGTATTTACTGTGAGGTTTCATATTCAATCTTATTCTTTAGTATAGTATATTACTTTAGTTTTTGTGTTATTTAAGTTTAGTTAACTTTTAATAACTGTGTACTGAAAAAACTTTACCAAACTTTACCAATACACTTGACTTAAATCAAGGATATCCTCAATCGCAATCACTACACTGTAAGCATCAAGAGTTGAGGAACGAATTATGTTCTGTAACCAATGTGAACAAACCACCCGTGGAGATGTCTGTCATCAGTGGGGTGCGTGTGGTAAAAGTCCCGAAGTAGATGCTTTACAAGATTTATTAGTACATTGTTTACGCGGACTTTCCCAAATAGCATTACAAGCAAAATCTTTAGGTATTAATACTCGTGACACCGATGAGTTTACCTGTGAGATGCTATTTTCCACATTAACCAATGTGAATTTTACAACTTCTGATTTTATCGCTTTTGTGAATCGGGCGATCGCACTGCGTGACAGTCTCAAATTAAAAATTCAAGCATTAGGTAATAAAGTTGTTGTTTCCAATATTAACACTTTCCAACCTGCCAGTAGTTTAACAGATCAAATTCAACAAGGTAAAGATTTAGAATTTGAATTTATCAGTCAATCTGCAAATAACGTTGATATTTTCTCTCTCAAACTTACAGTATTATATGGTTTAAAAGGTTTAGCTGCTTATGCTTTTCATGCCTTAGAATTAAATCAGCATGATGAAGGTTTATATACATTCTGCCATGAAGTTTTAGCTGATTTAGATAACCAAGATAAAACTTTACAAGATTGGTTAAACTTAGCTTTAAAAATTGGGGAAATTAACCTGACAGCAATGCAGCTTTTAGACGCAGGAAATACAGAAACCTTTGGACATCCCACACCCACACCTGTAAAATTAGGACATATAAAAGGAAAAGCAATTCTCGTTTCTGGACATGATTTATTAGCATTAAAAGCTATTTTAGAAGCAACCGCAGGAACAGAAATTAAAGTTTACACTCATGGGGAATTATTACCAGCGCATGGTTATCCAAAATTAAAACAACAATACCCCCATCTTTATGGACATTATGGTACAGCATGGCAAAATCAAACCCATGAATTTGAAAAATTTCCTGGTGCGATCGCCATGACTACAAACTGTCTTGTACCACCCCATGAAACTTACAAAAACAAAGTATTTACATTAGGTCCAGTGGGTTATCCTGGTTTACAACATTTGAGTATTTCTGATGTTTCACCCATCATTAATAAAGCATTAGAACTACCAGGTTTTACAGATGAAGAAAACAAAGGAATAGTAACCACAGGTTTTGCCAGAAATGCGGTTTTAGGAGTTGCAGATACAGTAATTGATGCTGTAAAATCAGGAGACATCAAACACTTCTTCCTAGTAGGTGGTTGTGATGGTGCAAAACCAGGCAGAAACTACTACACCGACTTAGTAGAAAAAGTTCCTAGTGATTGTGTAGTATTAACATTAGGTTGTGGAAAATTCCGCTTTTTTGATAAACAATTAGGTGATATTGGCGGTATTCCCAGATTATTAGATGTGGGACAATGTAATGATGCTTATTCAGTAATTCAAATTGCCGTAGCTTTAGCAAATGCCTTTGAAGTAGGAGTGAATGAACTACCATTATCAATGATAATATCATGGTATGAACAAAAGGCGATCGCTGTTTTATTAACTCTACTTTATTTAGGCATCAAAAACATTCGCATCGGGCCAACCCTTCCCGCATTCCTATCAGCAAACCTTGTCAAATTGCTATCAGAAACCTATCATTTACAACTTATCACCACACCAGAAAAAGACCTAGCAGAGTGTCTTAGTTAAACCTAGAAATAAAATAAAAATAAGCCCCCCTAAAAAAGGGGGGTTAGGGTGATATTTGATATTACCAATTACCTATTCTATCCTCATCCCAAACTTCTAACTTTAACTCTTGCAGATAACTTAAACCATTAGAAATTTGCGTTTCAGTTCCCTGTAAATCTAAATCAAACCAACCATCACTAATAGCATCCTGACCTAAAAAAGCAGCTTTGATATTGATAGTTAAACCATAATCAGAAACCAGACGAGAAATAACAGGTTCTTGATGATAATCCTTGGTAATTCTCACCCTAATTCTCTGACTTATCAAAATATTTTCATCACTCATAAAAACACCTGCCCAGCAATTTACAATCTTGATCCTATTTTCTTAATTCCAATTCTTTGAAAATTTGAAAACTCACACAAAATCCCTCTAAAACCTCTTTCCTTTGTGTCAGCGCAAAGTAAGAATTACTCCACATCCTTAATACGGATTATATTTTACCCAATCACCAATCACCAATCACCAATCACCAATTACTCCACATCCTTAATACGAGTTTTCCTCTCCAAAACTTCCTTCACCACCAAAGTTACCACCGCCAAAAATGCCAACAAAACCGCTGCCGAAAAAGCTGCTTCCGTCTCATATTGCTTATAGGCATCTTCCACAAACAAAGGCAAACTTTGGGTTTTACCAGCAATATTACCAGACACCACAGAAACCGCCCCAAATTCACCCATAGCTCTGGCATTTGTTAAAATTAAACCATAGAGTAAACCCCAACGAATACTAGGTAAAGTCACACGCCAAAAAGTTTGCCACTCATTTGCACCCAAAGTTTTCGCTGCTTCTTCCGGGTCTTTCCCAAACTCTTCCAAAACCGGAATCACTTCCCTAGCAACAAAAGGCATACTCACAAAAGAAGTAGCTAAAACCATTCCTGGAAAAGCAAAAATGATTTGAATATCATGACTTTGCAGCCAAGGACCAAACCAACCTTGTCTACCATAGAGTAAAACAATCATCAAACCTGCAACAACTGGAGAGATAGAAAAAGGTAGATCAATAATACTTAAAACAATAGCACGACCAGGGAATTTATGACGAGCGATCGCCCAAGCTGCACACAAACCAAAAACAGTATTGATAGGTATAGAAATCACAGCTAATAATAGAGTTAACCAAGCAGCATGGAGAAAGTCCACTCTACTCAAATTCTCAAAAAATGGTCCAATTCCGTTTTTAAAAGCTTGGTAAAACACATTAATAGTTGGGATATACTGCACCAGAAATAAATAAGCAACAGCTATCCCAATTAAAACCCCTGGAACCCAACTTTGCTTTGGTTTACCTGTTGTCATATCTTCTTGCCCAAGCTTGTAATAAATTAATTGCTAAGAGTAAAACTAGAGAAATTGCCAATAAAACAACCCCTATCACCGTTGCACCTGAATAATCATATTGTTCTAAACGTTGGAAAATTAACACTGGTGCAATTAAATCTTGAAACGGTGTGTTAGAAGCAATAATTACCGTCGAACCATACTCACCCACTGCACGGGAAAAACCCAAAGCAATACCAGTTAAAATTGTGGGAAATAAAGGCGGTAAAATCACCTTTGTAAAAGTTGTCCACTGAGAAGCGCCCAAACTCCAAGCTACTTCTTCAAGTTCCTTTTCCATCTCTTGCAATACAGGTTGTACGGTCCTCACCACAAACGGCAAAGATATATAAATCATCGCCACACCTACACCCAAACGAGTAAAGGAAACTTTTATACCTAAAGGTGCAAGTAAAGAACCGATCCAACCATTATCACTATACACAGTTGCTAAAGTTAAACCTGCTACCGATGTCGGCAAAGCAAAGGGTAAATCTACGGTAGCATCAAAAATTCGCTTTAAAGGGAAATCGTACCTTACCAATACCCAAGCAATTAATGTACCAAATATACCATTAACAGCAGCAGCCAAAAATGAAGTTACAAAAGTTACATTATAAGTTGCCAATGCTAATTCACTGGTAGCAATTTCCCAAAACTTTGCAGGTGGTTCTGTACTAGCTTTGAAAAACATAGCCGCAATAGGCAGAAACAACATGAAAGCTAGGTATAAAATTGTAATTCGCCAAGTCCAAGGTAGACGAATTACTTTATCTAAAAACTCTTTGCCAATAAAGGGTTTTCTCTCCCTCTTACCGCTTGTAGATACTGCCATAAATGATGCAAAATTCCCAATTCAAAATTCCCAAAACATGAGATTAAACTGATAACTGAAACTAACTAATTACTGCTTATTTTTAGCTTGTTGAATTTGATCAAAAATAGCCCCATCAGCAAAGAATTTTTGCTGCACAGCATCCCAACCACCTAATTCTTGAACTGTACTCAAACTTTTCACTGGAGGATATTTTTCAGAAAATTCTTTGCTTTTAGCTACCGTCTCATCCACAGGTCGAAAACCAACTTTAGCAAATTCCTGTTGTGCTTCTGGGGTAAATAAATATTTGACAAATGCTTCTGCTACTTCACGAGTACCATTTTGATCAACATTTTTATCTACCACTGCCACAGGATTATCAATGGAAATATTCACATCAGGGATACTATAGTTGACCTTCAAACCTTTTTGCTGTGCCAAAATGATTTCATTTTCATAATTAATTAAAGCATCTCCTTGACCTTGTTTAAAAAAGGCATCTGTAGCTTCACGTGCATCTTTAGTCAAAACAGGCACATTGTTGTAAACAGTAGTCACAAATTCAACAGCTTTTGCTTCATCTCCACTTTTAATGGCTGAATTCCACAAAGCTAAGAAATTCCACCGTGCTACCCCCGATGTTTTCGGATCAGCAGTAATCAGTTTAACATCATTTTTTGCTAAATCTGCCCAAGTTTTAATACCTTTGGGGTTGCCTTCACGAGTCACCAATGCAGCTACAGATGATGAAACAATACCATTATTGGGAACTTCTGTTTCCCATCCTGGTTGAATTAAACCTGCTTTCTCAATTTTTTGGGTATCCAATGCCAACGCTAAGTGAGTAATATCTGCTGGTAAACCATCAACAATAGCGCGAGTCTGAGAACCAGAACCGCCATAGCTTTCCTTGAATGTAACCGTTTGGTTATGCTCTTGTTGCCATTTGGCGACAAATTTAGGAATAATGGCTTTATACGCATCTCTGGTGACAGCAAAAGATACCAAAGTTAATTCTACATTTTTTGGTTTTGTCGTAGCCGAATTACCTGGAGTAGAACCACCCTCATTTGTCCCAGAGCAAGCTGCAACTGCCAAACCCAAGAATATTCCCACTACAAATAGGGATAAAAAACTTTTAAGTGAATTTACGCTTAATTTACGTTGTAATTGTTTTAGTGCGCGTTGCCACCAACTCATTTCTTTTCCTCAAAATCTACAGTTACCCGATAGGATTACGGGATTTAATGAACATAATACAAGATAATTGCAGATATGGGTTATAAACGCAAGAGTAAAACAGCACTTTTTCGATAGAAAATATGGGGATTATAGCAGATTCCGGTGACATCTCTCTTTGATCACATTTAAATATTTGCATATAAGAGAATTATTTATAACTTTACTTTATACAAAGTTTACAAATTTATTATATAAATAAATACACTTGTTTACCGATAGATTTTTTGTATTTTACGTCTTGATTTTCGCAATTGCATCTGATAAGCTCTGTTTTTATAAGTAATTACATTATTCCTATCGAATTACCGTAGTTTATTTAAGGACGAAGGAAAAATCTCCAATGACATACAATTTTGAGAAAGCAGCAAAATTTTTGCCCGTAAAAACTGCATCAACCGTAGTTTTAGCAATTACTTTTAGTACAAATACGTTATTGCCCGTATTTGCCGGGACTACAACTCAAAAGACCCTAATTAGTCAACAGAGCAAAAAAGTAGAAATTACCTTGGTGACTTACGCAGTAACAAAAGCTGCTTACAGCAAAATCATTCCGCAGTTTGTAGCCAAATGGAAACGGGAAAAAGGTCAGGATGTGGTCATTAGAGAAAGCTATGGTGGTTCTGGTTCTCAAACTCGCGCAGTCATTGATGGTTTACCAGCCGATGTAGTAGCATTAGCACTAGGACTAGACACAAAAAAAATCGAACAAGCAGGTTTAATTAACCGTGGTTGGGAAAAAGAAGCGCCCAACAACTCAATAATTACCCGTTCCGTAGTAGCATTAGAAACCCGTCCTGGAAATCCCAAAGGTATCAAAACCTGGAACGACCTCACCAAACCAGGGGTAAAAATAGTCACAGCAAATCCTAAAACTTCTGGTGGTGCAAGGTGGAATTTTTTGGCCTTGTGGGGTGCAATAACACAAAATGGAGGCAACGAAAACCAGGCCTTCAACTTTGTGCAACAGGTATTTAGAAATGTAGTAGTATTACCTAAAGATGCCAGAGAATCAAGTGACGCTTTTTTCAAAAAAAATCAAGGTGATGTACTAATCAACTATGAGAACGAAGTAATTTTAGCAGCACAACAAGGAAAAACAGATACATCCTATGTAGTACCTTCCACGAATATATCCATAGAAGGACCCGTAGCAGTAGTTGATAAAAACGTAGATAAACGCGGAACTCGTGAAGTATCAGAAGCGTTTGTCAAGTTTTTATTTACACCAGAAGCCCAGAGAGAATTTGCCAAAGTTGGTTTTAGACCAGTTAACCCAACTGTAACCAAAGAAGTACAAAATAAATTTCCCAGAATCAGCAAACTTTATACAGTCGGTAGTTTAGGTGGTTGGGATGCTGTGCAGAAGAAATTTTTTGATGATGGTGCTATTTTTGACAAAATTCAATCTAGAAAGAGATAGGGAACAGGGAACAGGGAATAGAAGGCAAAAGGCAAAAGTTATATTCTTTCCTGAACTCCTTACTCCTGAACTTCTGAACTCCTGAACTCCTAAATTTAAAAAAATCTCTGCCAAAATCCCCACAATTTGATACCCTAGCTTAAACAGATTTGAGAAAAATGAAAGAGTGGAAATTCAACTTGGGCGGGGAAAAATGGCTCGCCGAGCCTACGGCATTGACGAAATAGCTTTAGTCCCCGGTAACAGAACATTAGATCCGAGTCTAGCGGATACAAAGTGGAAAATTGGTAATATTGAACGAGAAATACCCATTATTGCTAGTGCAATGGATGGTGTAGTAGATGTTGGTATGGCGGTGCGTCTATCCCAGTTAGGAGCTTTAGGAGTTCTTAACCTAGAGGGTATTCAAACGCGATATGATGACCCAAATCCGATATTAGATCGCATTGCTTCAGTGGGCAAAGATGAATTTGTGGGACTGATGCAAGAACTTTATGCCGAACCGATCAAGCCCGAACTCATTGAAAAACGTATTCAGGAAATTAAACAACAAGGCGGTATTGCGGCAGTTAGTGCAACACCGGTAGGAGCAAGCAAATATGGTGAAGTAGTAGCTAAAGCTGGGGCTGATTTATTTTTTATCCAAGCTACAGTAGTTTCTACAGATCACCTTTCTCCAGAGTCTATTAAACCTTTAGACTTAGCAGAGTTTTGCCAGTCTATGCCTATTCCCGTAGTTTTGGGTAACTGCGTTACATATCAAGTCACCTTGCATTTAATGAAAGCAGGTGCATCCGCAGTGTTAGTAGGGATTGGACCCGGTGCAGCTTGTACATCCCGTGGGGTTTTAGGTGTGGGTATACCCCAAGCCACAGCAGTTGCCGACTGTGCCGCTGCCAGAGATGACTTTTATCAAGAAACGGGCAAATATGTACCTGTCATTGCCGATGGTGGTTTAATCACCGGTGGCGACATTTGTAAATGTATTGCTTGCGGTGCTGATGGCGTAATGATTGGTTCACCCTTTGCCAGAGCCGCAGAAGCCCCAGGACGGGGTTATCATTGGGGAATGGCAACTCCTAGCCCAGTGCTGCCCCGTGGTACTCGTATTCGTGTGGGTACAACTGGAACTCTAGAACAAATACTCAGAGGTCCAGCAGCATTAGATGATGGTACTCACAACCTGCTTGGCGCATTAAAAACCAGCATGGGTACATTAGGAGCAAAAGACCTAAAAGAAATGCAGCAAGTAGAAGTAGTTATTGCTCCCTCTCTGTTGACAGAAGGCAAAGTTTACCAAAAAGCCCAACAGTTGGGTATGGGTAAATAAATAGGTGATTGGTGACTGGTGATTGGTGATTGGTGATTGGGGACTGGGGACTGGGGACTGGGGACTGGTGACTGGTGATTGGTGACTGGTGACTGGTGACTGGTGATTGGTGACTGGTGATTGGTGACTGGTGACTGGTGACTGGTGACTGGTGACTGGTGACTGGGAAGAATAATATGTTACTTCCTATTCCCTGTTCCCTGTTCCCTGTTCCCTGTTCCCTGTTCCCTCAAACAAAAATTTTTTCCCAGCAAACCTAAACAATCACTGGAAAAATCCCAACTGTAGCCTACAATAGAAATAGCGGAGACAAATGTTTCCGTTCACTCCTCACACCACACTCCGCCCGGACTAATGTTCGGGCGGTTCCTTATAATTATCCATAAATTCCATAGCTTCTTTGCAAATGTACATCCTTCACTCCCAAGCTGATGTTTTTGCTATGGTAGAATTTTCACTAAACTCATAAATATAATAGGCAAAGGTTGTTAGGAATGTCAGCAGCAGCACAAGTTACAGATTCTAGTTTTAAGCAGGAAGTACTAGATAGCGAAGTACCCGTTTTAGTTGACTTCTGGGCTCCCTGGTGCGGTCCTTGTCGCATGGTGGCTCCTGTGGTTGAGGAAATCGCCAGTCAGTATGAAGGTCAACTCAAGGTAGTGAAAGTTAACACTGATGAAAACCCTCAAGTTGCCAGTCAGTATGGTATCCGCAGCATTCCCACATTAATGATTTTTAAAGATGGACAAAAAGTGGATATGGTAGTTGGTGCTGTGCCTAAATCTACCTTGGCTACCACTTTGGAAAAACATCTTTAAACCTCAACTGCTTACAAATTTAATTGATTTGTCGTGTTTTAGGTAAGTATTTGTTAATTGGTTTCTGAGGCGCAAAGTTTGCGTCTCTAGAAAACTTTCTGCACAACAAAACAGACAATTTGCAATTGATGATTTTTGGGGAACCCGGAAAAATCTTGACCCTATGACCACCTAAATTATACAAACCCCTTTTGGGTAAATGTTTCCGCTTGCGGCAGCGTAGGTAGTTCACATAAAATATAATGCCATTGTTGTGGCAGTTCTCATGACCTCTCAAGAGTCCTTTGAAATACTAGAGTCCCTCCAAGCTGATATTGCTGAATTAATAGATCGTCTACCGACCTTAAAACATCGGCAATTTATCCAGCAGGCACTTGCTACCATAGTTCGTTTAGCTGATAGTGAAATTGATCGTCTTGATTGGAAGATACTGTCTGCGGCTTTAGCAGATATGGAAAGAGGCTTTCAACTCTTTTATGATTATCGACACACTCGCAAAGTTACTATCTTTGGTTCTGCTCGTTTAGCACCAGAAACCCCTGATTACCAAATGGCAGTTCAATTTGCTCGCGCTGTATCTCAACTAGGATTTATGGTGATGACAGGTGGTGGTGGTGGTATCATGCAAGCTGGCCAAGAAGGTGCAGGAAGAAACAATTCTTTTGGTTTAAATATTCAGTTACCTTTTGAGCAACAGGCTAACCCTTTTATTGAAGGTGATCCTAAACTCATTCACTTTAAATATTTCTTTACCCGCAAACTCTTTTTGCTCAAAGAAAGTGATGCTGTAGCTTTGTTTCCCGGTGGTTTTGGCACTCAAGATGAAGCTTTTGAATGTATGACATTAAGCCAAACAGGTAAATTCGGTCCTGTTCCTGTGGTTCTCATCGATCCTCCTGGTGGTGATTATTGGCACTCTTGGAGTAAATATATTGATGAGCAATTGGTGGCAAAAGGTCTTGTGAGTCCAGAAGATCCTAGTCTGTACACAGTTACAGATAATCTAGAGGTGGCTTGCAATGCCATTACCCGTTTTTACCAAGTTTATCACTCTAGCCGCTACGTAGGTGATCTATTGGTGATTCGTCTCAGACACGAGTTATCAAATGAATTGGTGGAACAATTAAATAATGAATTTAAAGACATTCTGGTTCAAGGCAAAATTGAAAAAAGTCAGGTATTACCTCAAGAAGGTCAAGATGAAACCTCTGATTTACCCCGCCTTGTTTTATACTTCAATCAAAGAGATTTGGGGCGTTTGTATCAGATGATTGCAGCGATTAATAAGTTAGGTATTCCTACCCCAGAGGAAACAGCCCATCCAGAAAGAAAGTAATTTGGTGATTGGTGATTGGTGATTGGGGACACTTCGACAAGCTCAGTGCATCGCTGGGGACTGGTGATTGGGGACTGGTGATTGGATAAAAATAACTAATAACTAATAACTAATAACTAATGACTAATGACTAATGACTAATGACTAATGACTAATGATTGAGTTTTCCTGGTGGCAAGTTTTCCAGATAGTAAGAAGTGGAATTAAAAGGCATAATATGCCAACACTGCAAACAATTATTAGATATCTGAAAAAAGATAGAGGAATTAAATATGCTGGAATTATTAGGTTCAGGTTTGGTTTCACTTTGGCTCGATATGGCTGGAGTCAAAATCCAACCTGTAAATGCTTTACAAGCATTGGCTTGGCAAAGTAGTCCTGGCTTTGTTATTGCACCTGATCCCAACCCAGCCGGAGCTATGACAGTACAGGAATATCTCAAGGAGTTGATGACTTCTAAGCTGGTAACGGAAAATCTGATCCAGCAACAGGGAGTTTGGTTGCAGTCGGGTCCGATGTTAATGGCTAATCACCAAGGTACAATTCCTCTACCCGCAGCATCTTTAACTAAGGTGGCCACTTCATTAGCAACTTTTACAATTTTGGGACCAAACCATCAATTTGAAACTTTGATTAGTGCTACAGGTCCTATAGTTAATGGGGTAGTACAGGGTGATTTGGTGATTACTGCTGGTGGTGATCCGATGTTTGTCGGAGAGGAAGCGATCGCTGTTGGTAATGCTCTCAATAAAATCGGTATTAAGCAAGTCAAGGGAAATTTGGTAATTACTGGCAATTTTGCCATGAATTTCTATACTAATCCTACCGCAGCAGGTCAATTACTCAAACAAGCTTTAAACCACAAAAGTTGGAATCGTTCTGTAATTTACCAATATTCCCGAATGCCCAAGGGAACACCTAAACCCCAAGTAGTAATTAATGGTACGGTGCAGGTGACAGCACAACCTAACCCTAAACAAACTTTACTGGTACGTCATCTTTCTTTACCCCTACATCAACTCATTAAAGAGATGAATGTTTACAGTAACAACGACATAGCTGAGATGTTAGCTCAATCAGTGGGAGGGGCAAATGTAGTTAAATCTACTGCTGCTCAACTAGCTATGGTTCCACAGTCGGAAATTCAATTAATTAATGGTTCTGGTTTAGGAAGAGAAAATAAAATTTCCCCTAGAGCCGTCTGTGCTATGTTTATGGCACTACAACGCCAAGCATCCGCCCATAATTTGACCTTAGCTGATTTGTTCCCTACCTCTGGCTTTGATAATCGTGGCACAATGCAGTTTAGAAGTATGCCCTCGGCAACTGTGATGAAAACTGGAACTCTCAGCGATGTCAGTGCTTTAGCAGGAGTTTTACCCACACGCGATCGCGGTTTAGTCTGGTTTGCTATTATCAATCGCGGTTACAATGTCCCCAGTTTTCGCTCTGAACAAGATCAGCTTTTACAACATCTGGTGAAACAATTACAAGTATATACTGGTGTTCCTACAGCCCTGACTCCCCATTCACCTAAAAATTCTTTACCAAAATTAGGTGTACCCAGTCGTAATGAAATTGTTTATAGAGGTTAGTCATTGGTAATTGGTAATTGGTAATTGGTAATTGGTAATTGGTAATTGGTAATTGGTAATTGGTAATTGGGAAAAATAAAATTGATTACCCAGTCACCAGTCACCAGTCACCAGTTTAATCTTGAGGAATAATTTCTGTGATGACTCTATTACCCGAACCACCACCTTTAACAACAATATTTTCTGTTTCCAGATTACCGACTGCTGTTGTACCTTGAAAGTTTAATGGTGGTTCAACTTGACGATAAACTACATTTCCCTGTGCTTCTAATAATTTTTTCTCTAAATACCAAGTGAGTTGATTTGATTTTAAAGATTGACTCTTTTTGCCCACGGCATTTACATTGCCTGTTAAATAAACTGTTTTTTCTGGTATTTTCATTTCTGCTTTATTGCCAGTTACAGTGACATTTTCAGCTTGATGAACCACACGCACAGGGGCATTTGTTCTCACTATTTCTTGGTTAATATTCCAAGTCATTGAGTTACTAATTATCTGCATCGGTGGATTTAGTAACTGTAATTGGCCTTGGGGTTTAAGAGTAGCAACTTTAGTTTTTAGGTTGACTTCAGCACCATTTCCTCTACCACGATCAGTTATTTTATTATCTTGATAACGGTCAATTTCGATAGGGCGATCGCCAATTAATTTTTCTTCTTTAAGAAGCCAAACTAACTGCTCAGTTCGCATTTGTAATTGCGGATCACCTGATATAGCAACGACTTTTCCCGAAAATTCTATTCGCTGTTCACGGGTTTTTACTCTTGCTTCCTGTGCTGTGGCTTTTAATTGTTTATGATTACCATTAAATTGATTACGAACAATCAATAAATCTTCTTCAGGTCGCCATTCTAATTCATTACCTTGTAATACTACTCCATTCCGTGGATCTATAGCCAGAATTTTACCTTTGAGTAACAGTTGTTTACCATCTTGCTTAATATCGGCTGTTTCGGCTTTAATTGTATAAACTATTTGGCCATCTTGATAAAGTTCGCCTTGGGGATTTTGGGCTTCACCAATTTCTGTTTCTTTGGTATACTTGGCTTGTTGAGCTTGGACTTTCCAAATAGGTCTACCTTCTTCATCAAACTGTTCTAAAGCCACACCGAAAAAAGTTAACTTACTATCTGTATTTTGGTTAGCTGAACTTTCCTGTTCTGGTTTTACAGAAGATGGATTTCCGCAAGAATATAAGCCAAGTAACAATAATAAAATTAAAGACAGATAAGAGAAATTTCTCAGCATTTGTAAAATATAAGAATAGAAGCGGGGGGAGTGAGATTTACTTCCCCTCTGAAGTTGTGAACATTCTCTCCGCTGATTCCCGCCTTGTGGATTTTGCATTATTCTGGAATTTCTAAATGTCCTTGACTATCTCTAGGATCGTCCAAGAATCCCATACTAGATAATGGTCGATAGGGATAACCTGGACGGGGTGTTTTTTGAATATCTTCCTTGATAGCTTCTAAATCAATATAGCGATCGCTCACATTAATTAAGCTATCACTGGTCATCGATCTTAAACTCACCACTTCAACCCTGACACCCCGATAACTGACAGAATTTACAGCATAAGCCAAATCGCCGTCACCACTCACCAAAACTGCGGTATCATAGGAATCGACTAACGCCATCATATCCACAGCTATTTCCACATCTAGGTTAGCTTTTTTTGAGCCATCCGGTAACTGCACCAAATCCTTAGCAATGACTCGATAACCATTGCGACGCATCCACAACAAAAATCCCTGCTGTTTCTCATTTGTGCGGTCTACACCAGTATAGAAAAAAGCCCGCAATAGTCGAGAACCTCCAGTTAATCGACACAAAAGCTTAGTATAATCAATTTCGATTCCTAACTGTAAAGCCGCATAAAATAAATTCGAGCCATCAATAAATATCGCCACCCGACCCCGATTTTCTAAAACCTGTTCCGGCGAAAAAATCGAGTCATTTTCCAAATTATTCAACATCATTGTCATACCTCGGTTGTTATCCATGTTATTGCCGATAGAAATCATTAACTTTTACGCTCTTGCTAGATTGGCTTATGATAAATTCCGGGGCCAACAAACAAAGTAGGCCCCCGATTAGGTTTTTACACTCAATCAAAAATGGAAAGTGTTAATTGTTTTTTGGTAGTTCTATCCGTTTAAAAATTGGTTGAGGTGTACCCAACTGTTGTTTATCTGATAGTACGCCCCATGTTGCATGGGTAGTAAAAGGTGCAACCATTGAACTTTCTTTTTGATTGTTAAAATTGATTCCCCAGCCTAGTTGCTGATAAATATCGCTGCTAATGTTGGGAATAATTGGGGAAAGGAGATAAGCTGCTAGTCTTACTGATTCAAGAACCGTATACAGCACCGCTTCCACTTCTTCCTGTTTTCCCTGTTTATATAATGTCCAAGGTGCTTGTTCATCTATAAACTTATTGCTGGCTTGAACTAATGACAACACAACGTAGCAAGCTTCATTGAAAGCTAAAGCTGTATAAGATTGTTTCACCTGTTCCCCCAGCCCTAAACCAATCGCTTTTAAAGCATTCTCAGCGGGAATAACTTCTGGAGCGATTGATGGAACTTTACCAGCGCAGTATTTCTTCACCATGTTCAAAGTGCGATTCAACAAATTACCTAAATCATTGGCCAAATCTGCATTGAGAACATTAATGAACCTAATTTCATTAAAATCTCCATCCTTGCCAAATTCGATTTCCTTAAGGAAGTAATAACGAACGGCATCACTACCATAACTTTCAACTAAGGCTACAGGATCAAGGGTATTACCCAGAGTTTTCCCCATCTTTTGACCATCTTTAGTCAAAAATCCATGGCCAAATACTCTTTCTGGCAAAGGTAAACCGGCTGACATCAGCATTGCTGGCCAGTACACTGCATGAAACCGCAATATATCTTTACCAATCAGATGGAGATTGATCGGCCACCATTTTTCTAAAGCATTCGCTAAAGTTGGTTCTGCATCTGGTTCTAATAATGCGGTTACATAACCCAGCAGAGCATCAAACCACACATAAAGGGTATGTTGAGGATCTACAGGTACAGGAAAACCCCAATCCAGATTTACCCGCGAAATGGAAAAATCCTGTAAACCTTGACTGACAAAACTGAGGACTTCATTACGGCGACTGGCAGGTTGAATAAAATCTGGCCTAGACTGGTAAAATTCCTCTAGCGGGGTTTGATACTTGGATAACCGGAAAAAGTAATTTTGCTCGTCTCGCCACTCTACTTCTTTGGTAGTATGAATAGGGCAGCGTTTGCCGTCTAACAGTTCTCGTTCTTCTTTAAATTCTTCACAGGATACGCAGTACCAGCCTTTTTGTTGTCCTTGGTAAATGTCGCCATTTTCCCAAACTCTTTGGAAAAATTCTTTTACAATCGCGTGATGGTTTAAAGCGGTAGTGCGACTAAAGCGATCATATTGAATATTTAGAACCTGCCACAAGTTGATGAAACTCGGTACTATTTGATCACAAAATTCCTGTGGTGGTTTTTCTAAACTTGCTGCTGACCTCTGAATTTTTTGCCCATGTTCATCTGTACCGGTAATCAGCAGTACCTGATTTCCTAACAAGCGTTGAAATCTGGCTACTACATCCGCTGCCATTGTGGTGTACGCACTACCAATATGGGGAACATCGTTTACATAGTAGAGAGGTGTAGTCAGGGCAAAGGTTTTTGAAGTTTTATTTTCTAGATTCATAGGAATTAAAAAACAAATTATTAAACAGTTTTGTTGCTTAGTTGCTCCTGTAAAGCCAGGTAATTATATAATATTGCCACTATTTTTTTCAAACAATATCTTAATCTTAGCAAATTTATTACCTTAATCATTGTTTTGCCATATCTAGAAATTCTACTCATTGATCCTCAAATCACTGGAAATAGTTGTTGTTAATCATGTTGTAAACTGTTTATTCCTCAGTTGTGATCATCCATTCAACAAACCAAAATTCAAAAAAGCAAGCTAAATCTGTAATTTATACATTGCTCAGTGATAGTGCCTCTTATTGTTAACCATAGATGTGACAGTTGAAAGTAAAGAAATGTAAAAATCACATCAAGAAAAAATACGATATTTTTCACAAAAGATACAGTAACTAATGGGATAATTAATTGGTGCTGGGAACTGACTGGTTAAGGCAATTTTAGTTTTTAGTGTGGAGATTTGAGGCTGTAGTCAGAGAAATAAAATCTCAATACAATCTAAAATCTAAAATTTAAAATCTAAAATTGAATCACCAATTAACAATTACCTAGCTTGAGCGAGTTTGTGAAGGATCGGTTAAGCGATTTCACTTATTTATATATAATTCATTCAAACTTCACTAAAATCTGTAATCATAGTTTCAGACTTGGCCGATTTTTATCTCGAAAAGCTGATTTTAGTCATTAGTTAGTAGTCATTAGTTAGTAGTCATTAGTTATTAGTTATTAGTTATTAGTCATTAGTTATTAGTCATTAGTTATTAGTCATTAGTTATTAGTTATTTTTACCCAGTCACCAGTCACCAGTCACCAGTCACCAGTCACCAGTCACCAGTCACCAGTCACCAGTCACCAGTCACCAGTCACCAGTCACCAGTCACCAGTCACCAGTCCCCAGTCACCAGTCACCAGTCACCAGTCACCAGTCACCAGTCACCAGTCACCAGTCACCAGTCCCCAGTCACCAGTCCCCAGTCACCAGTCACCAGTCACCAGTCCCCAGAATTCGCAGTGAAACGGTACAGTTAAACAAGGTCAAATAGATAGAGACACACGGGCAAAATGACAAACATTGAACTTAAACCTTGTTTCCTAACTCCCAAAAGAGTACAACCAGAGTATCCCCTGTTTGTCTATTTACCAGGAATGGATGGAACTGGTCAAATGTTGCGATCGCAAACTGCTGGCTTAGAATTGGGTTTTGATGTCCGTTGTTTAGCGATCCCCAGACAAGACCTCACCACCTGGGAGGTGTTAACCAATAATGTTTTAGACTTAATTCACGCAGAATTAGAAAGAAGTTGTCACCGTCCTGTTTACCTGTGTGGTGAGTCTTTTGGGGGTTGTTTAGCTATGAAAGTCGCTACCCAATCACCACAATTATTCAAACGTATTATTTTAATTAATCCTGCTTCAGCCTTTCAATTACGTCCTTGGCTCAATTCTTTATCTCAACTGACTGACTTTGTGCCATCTTGGTTTTATGATATTGGTGCATTAGGATTACTACCATTTTTAGCATCTTTATCACGGATGTCTAGTAGTATTCGCCATGAACTGCTGAGAACCATGCGTTCTTTACCCGCAGAAACGGTAAATTGGCGGTTGTCATTGTTGCGGGAGTTTCAAGTTGAAGAGGAAAGATTGCAAAAATTAAAGCAAGAGGTATTATTAATAGCTGGAGGGAGCGATCGCTTGTTACCTTCTGTGAGTGAAGTGGAACGGTTAGATCAGATTTTACCTAATCCTAAGAAATTAATCTTACCTGATAGTGGTCATGCTTGTTTATTAGAGGAAGATGTGAATTTGTATAAGATTTTGAAGGATCATGAATTTGTAGAATCTTTAAAATACAGTCATGCTACTAAGTAGGTAAACAATCCCTAATAGGGATTATCTTAACAGGAGTTCCCACACGCTGGAAATTTTGAGCAATACTGGTACAAGTAAGGAAGGTTTACAGAACATTACAAAAATGACGATTCAACCTACAAATACAGCTTTATTAGATTGGACTGGTGATACCTTAGCAGTTGGCTTATTTGAAGACGCAGTAGAGTTAACAGGCGATTTAGCGACTCTAGACGAGAAATGCGCCGGAATTGTCAAAGAAATCATTGCCGAAGAAGAATTTACAGGTAAACCTCATAGCACTGTCGTTATTCGCTTAGGTGCTAGTCATCCCGTGCGGAAGGTGATTTTGGTAGGTTTGGGAAAACCGGATGCTTTGAAATTAGAAACTTTACGCCGTGTTGCTGCTGCTGTCGCTCGCACTGCCAAAAAGCAAAAAACCAAAACTCTGGCAGTTAGTTTACCAGTTTACAACAACGATCCAGCAGCCACAGCCCAAGCGATCGCAGAAGGCACACAACTGGCACTATATCAAGATACTCGCTTTAAATCTGAACCAGAAGATAAAAATCCCAACATCGAAACTATTGATTTATTGGGTTTAGCTGGACAAGAAGCGGCTATTACCCGTGCAGAACAAATTGTTTCTGGGGTAATTTTAGCAAGGCAGTTAGTAGCCGCCCCAGCTAACGCTGTGACACCGATTACAATGGCAGAAACTGCCCAAGCAATAGCTCAGGAACACGGTTTAGAATTACAAATTTTGGAAAAAGAAGATTGTGAAAAATTAGGTATGGGGGCATATTTAGGAGTAGCCCAAGCTTCTGAATTACCACCTAAATTTATTCACCTCACTTACAAACCAGCTACTACACCCAGACGCAAATTAGCGATTATTGGTAAAGGTTTAACTTTCGACTCCGGTGGTTTAAACATTAAAGGCGCTGGTAGCGGTATTGAAACCATGAAAATTGACATGGGTGGCGCTGCGTCAACTTTAGGCGCTGCTAAAGCTATCGGGCAGCTAAAGCCAGATGTGGAAGTTCACTTTATCTCAGCCGTCACCGAAAATATGATTAGCGGTAAGGCAATGCACCCAGGAGATATCTTAACCGCATCAAATGGCAAAACAATCGAAGTCAACAATACCGACGCTGAAGGGCGTTTAACCTTGGCTGATGCTTTGGTTTATGCGGATAAATTGGGTTTAGATGCGATCGTTGATTTAGCAACTCTCACAGGTGCTTGTGTAGTGGCTTTGGGTGATGATATCGCTGGTTTATTTACACCTGATGATACAGTAGCTTCCCAACTACAAACCGCTTCAGAAGCAGCAGGTGAGAAAATTTGGCGGATGCCGATGGAAGAAAAGTATTTTGAAGGGTTAAAATCGGGTATTGCGGACATGAAAAATACCGGACCTCGCTACGGTGGTTCTATTACTGCGGCTTTGTTTTTGAAGCAGTTTGTTAAGGATACTCCTTGGGCGCACCTGGATATTGCCGGTCCTGTTTGGGCTGATAAGGAAAATGGCTATAACGGTGCTGGTGCTACCGGTTTCGGGGTGAGAACTTTGGTTAGTTGGGTTTTGAGTTAGTTAATGTGACTTAAATAGGGCGGGTAAAACCCGCTTCACCATTTCCTCGTTATGCAATTTTAACTAGTGGTCAATATACAGAAGTTTATCGTCGTAACCTGGACTATCCCAGCAAATTAGAACCTATAGGTGATTTACCAAAGTATGAAAGCGCCCGTGAAGCTGCAAACCATAGTCCTTATACTGTAATTCTTAATCCCAGTGAAGCAGATGGGATTCAAACCGGACTCACACCACTATCCCGTGATAAGTTTCGGGAGGTTTTGGGAGATACCCGTTCTGGATGTCATTCTATTCTCAGAGATAATGAAGGTTTGCAACCACAAGAAGCCGTTGATGCAATGGTTAAATTCTTGTTTGCTAAGTGGTACGACGAACAAGCAACAATTGACTTAGTAAAGCAAACAGGAGAATCACGGGCTTATGTATTTAGTGTCAGTAATGAAACAGACCCAGAACGTTTATTAGTTCAAGTCAGAGACACTTTTGAAAAAGCAAAGCAGTGGGAACGGGATACACTAGCGAAAAAATTTGGTGATGATTTGGGTGTGAGGTTGGCTTTTAATGAAGCTGATGTTTTGCAATTCAAGCCTCACACCACAATGGAAATTGTCAAGCGTTTACAGCCTTGGAGTTTGCGAAAATCTTCAGCAGATGTCAAAGGTGGGGTATTTGAGGACTTTTTAAGTAAGACTTTCCGCGATGATTTGGGGCAATATTTCACACCTACACCAGTAATTAATTTAATGGTAGGAATTTTGCAACCAACAGTAAATGATTATGTTGGTGATCCTGCTTGCGGTTCAGCGCGGATGCTAACCCACGTTTTGGATTATGTGCGTAAACAGGAATATGCAAAAGCAATAGCAAATAATGGTGGTAGTGCGGAAGGGATTAATCCTGAAGAACCAACGGAAGAGTTTATCAAGTTTCGAGATAATCATTTATTTGGGGCTGAATATTCTCGAAATGTCATGCACGTAGCGCGAGTTAACACTTTAATGAATGGCGCACAATATGCCGATTTAAAGGTTATGGATTCACTGGAAAGATTGGGTAGCATTACAGGAGGAATTACAGAAGGACTTCCAGAACGTCCTGGGTTTTATCTGGGAGGTTTAACGATGATTTTAACTAATCCTCCATTTGGTTCTAAATTGACAAATGATAATATTTTGAAGGATTTTGCTTCACGGGATGGGGTGACAAAGAAAAATGGCAAGGTTGTTAAAAGTATTCCTCAAGAAGTTGCTTTTTTAAATCGTTGTCTTGAATTTCTAGCACCAAATTGTAAGTTAGCAATTCTTTTACCTGATGGAGTGTTAGCAAATAGTTCCATGCAGGATGTTAGAGATTGGATTTTACGTTGGGCAAGATTGAAGGCAGTTGTGAGTTTACCACAAGAAACATTTAGACCCTATGGTGCTGCTGTAAAAACTAGCGTGGTTCTTCTAGAAAAGCGGGATATACCTTTGACAGCAGAAAATCAGCTAGAAATTGAGCAGGATGATAAGATTTACATGGCTAGGATTGATGATATTGGCTATGACTCATCTGGTCGTATTTCTGCCTCAGAAGATGAAGTTAATGAACCGCCAGAAGTGAGGAAAGCAATTAAAGATTTAGCTGAGTTATTAGGAAGGTAGTTCAATGGAAAAAATCATAGTTAATCTTTCAAAGTTACGTCAAAAGGGTGTCTGGAACTTCGAGCCTTACTCCCAATCTATTACAGGCGCAATGGCTCAGTTAGAGAAAAGCCCCTTTCCAGTAGTCAAATTGGGTAGTTTAGGAACTACTCAGCGTGGTTATTTTATCAATGGGATTAAGGATATAGGCGAAATTCCTTTGATATCAGCACGTAATATTTCAACTGAAGGTATCAACCTAAATCATCTGCGCTATCTAACTCCAGAGGAACACAAGAAACTAGAAAAAACTCAAGTTTATAAGGGTGATGTGCTGGTTAGTTTAATCATGCGTCCGGGAATAGCTGCTGTTTATGAATCTGACGAACCAGCCAACATAGATACACATCTTGCAATACTGCACTTAACAGACAAAATTGATCCTGCTTACTTAGTTTTCTATCTTAATTCAGATGTTGGTCAAGCCCTGATTCACTCCCTTGCGACTGGTAGCATTCAGCCTATGTTAACTATTACTGCCCTAAATAATTTACCTGTGATGCTTCCCTCGCTTGATGAACAAAAACAGATTGTTGCAGAAGCACAACGATTAACACAAGAGGCAGGGAAATTATCGAAAGCTTCTGAAGATTGCCGTGCTGAAGCCCAGAAACTTTTTGGAAAGATATTTCACGGGACAGTAAAAGAATGATTCGTGCTTGTTACGTGACCGTCTTTGAACAGTCACAAGAAGAATTGGAAAAATACTTGTATGATCTTTTCGATGATTTGGGTGCTGTCTACGACAAATATGAATCAACCCCCTTAAATCCATCAAATAACCAATATGAACTAACAGCCTATATTACACAAAATTTTGAGTTTCAGTTAAATGTACACTGGCAGTCTAGCAAAAGTTCCTATATTTTGGTAACTTTTGATGTTGAAATGGCTGTTCCAGTTGAACCTTTCCAACTAGAAAATTCTCTAGTTATACCAGCAGAAAATTACTTTCAAAAAGCAACTCTTGTTTATAACTCTTATGGAGATGAACGCAGTAAACGACTGTTCCCTTTAGTGATGAATATTGAAAATGCACTTAGAGAGTTTATTGTATCTATAATGCTTAAAAAATATGGTTATTACTGGGAATTTACTATTGATAAATATATAGAAAATACTGAAATTCAATTTGATATATATCAAATAAATTCTGATTAGAAAGACAAACTAAAAGATTTCAAAGAGTTAAAAGAAGAAGCAGTAAAGTCCCAGAGAAATGACTACCCAAAATATAATCCTCTGTTCATGCACTGGCTATATTATGTAAATTTGAAGGATTTAGCAGATATTATTGAAATAGTTGATTTTTTAGAGAAATGCAAAGTAGATGAGCTACAAGGAAGAAAGAAACCTGTGCTTGTTTCTCAATTAACTTTCGCTAGTGTAGTTGGGAAAGAAGAGCGAGATACGATTACCACCAAAATCAGGAAACTCAGCTTATTGAGAAATAAACTAATGCATGGACGTTATTTGATAGCAGAGAATGAAGAATTAATTAAATCTATTTGTGAAGAATTAAAAAATTTAATTTTTCAACCAGGACACATTAATAACTTTGGCAATTCCATGCTAACTGATTAGTAGAATGTTATCAATGATAGTAGAGGAAGATATAACAGGGTGTCTATCAGCAAACAGTTAGCCAGTGGGAAAACAATGCCTATCAGCCAACCCTCGCTACATCGAAATATCTAACTTTAGTTAAAGTCTTAAAAACTGAACTCAGCATAGAACCAATCCGCGCAGATTCCGTTATATTGTTGCAAACAAAAAACAGAATCCTACATCTAGAATTTCAAACCAACACCAAATCAGAAACTCCCATTCCGTTAAGAATATTAGATTATTTTGTCAGATTAGTTAGACAATATAATCTACCCGTTACCCAAGTAGTGATTTTCTTACAAGAAACAAGTAATGAAATCGCTTTTACCGAGGCTTATATTGATGAAATGACAAATCATCGCTATCGAGTCATCAGAATGTGGGAGCAAGATTCAGATTTGTTTCTCCACAACCCAGCATTACTTCCATTAGCGCCATTAACAAGAACAAATTCCGCACCAGGGTTATTATCCCAAGTAGCCAGAGAAATTGCTAAAATTACAGATGTACCAGCCAGACAGAATACTGCTGCTTACACAGAGATTTTAGCAGGTTTACGATTCGAGAAAAATCTAATTCGTCAATTATTGAGCGAGGATATTATGCAAGAATCTGTAATTTATCAGGATATTTTGCAAAAAGGAGAATTAAAAGGAGAACAAAAAGAAGCTTTCCGGTTCTTAAATCGTCAGTTAAATCGGC
The DNA here is from genome assembly GCF_014696235.1 of Sphaerospermopsis sp. FACHB-1194. NCBI lineage: Bacteria > Bacillati > Cyanobacteriota > Cyanophyceae > Nostocales > Aphanizomenonaceae > Sphaerospermopsis > Sphaerospermopsis sp. FACHB-1194. Next base: position 169,597 of record NZ_JACJPU010000002.1, read on the forward strand.
GCTTTGGGGAAATAGATTCATTCATAGTTGAAAGGATTCGCTTATTATCTACCGAACAATTAGAAATCTTAGGAGAAGAGTTTTTAGACTTTTCTGAAATATCTGATTTAGTTACTTGGTTGGATAGGCAAAATTAAATAATTTTAGATATATTTAGGGCAATTCAAACCTGATATATTGCCCTAAAAAAGACAATTATCTTAATCATAGCTACTTGAAAGTAAATTTTAAATACTATAATATAGTAATATTACTGAATTAAATATTTGAGTAAATGCTTTGTATACATAAATAATTAGGCTTGTATAGATATAAATATAAATAAGTTGCTTAGTTGCAGAAAAAAGAAAATATAGTTGCTGAAGGCGCTGAAAAACCTTTTTTCTGGAATTTTTAATTGTTGAGTGTTGCGATCTGATAAAATTTGTAAGGTTTCTTTGAGCTAGGAGCAATGGGATCGACTGGTGTAAGCATCGCAATTGACGCTATGGGAGGGGATTACGCACCCGCTGAAATCGTCGCTGGCGCATTACGAGCGAAAGAAGAATTGGGTGTGAAAATCTTGTTGGTAGGTGATCAGCAACAAATTGAAGCTGTCATACCGCCAAAAACCAATATGGTAGGATTAGAGATTGTTCCGGCACAGGAAGCGATCGCAATGGATGAAGAGCCTTTAAACGCGGTCAGAAAAAAGCGTCAGGCTTCTATTAACGTGGCGATGGATTTAGTTAAAAACAAACAAGCAGATGCAGTATTTTCTGCTGGTCACTCTGGGGCAGCAATGGCATCAGCTTTACTACGTTTAGGCAGATTACCAGGAATTGATCGTCCAGCCATAGGCACAGTATTCCCCACCATTAAAGCAGGTAAGCCAGTATTAATACTGGATGTTGGTGCAAATGTAGACTGTCGCCCTAAATTTTTAGAGCAGTTTGCAGTCATGGGTTCAATTTATAGTCAATATGTTTTGGGAATGCCTGAACCCAAAATAGGATTATTGAATATCGGTGAAGAAGACACTAAAGGTAACGAAACAGCCCTCCGCGCCCATCAATTATTAAGGGAAAATACCCAAATTAACTTTGCTGGTAATGCGGAAGGACGTGATGTATTATCAGGGGAATTTGATGTCATCGTTTGTGATGGCTTCGTGGGTAATGTGTTATTAAAATTTGCCGAAGCAGTAGGAGGAGTAATTTTACAAATTCTGCGGGAAGAACTACCGCAAGGTATCCGGGGACAAATTGGTACAGCAATTTTAAAACCTAACCTGAAACGGGTTAAACAGCGCATGGATCACGCAGAACATGGCGGTGCATTACTATTAGGCGTGAATGGGATTTGTTTTATCGGTCATGGTAGTTCTGAAGCACCTTCTATTTTTAGTGCTATTCGTATGGCCAAAGAAGCTGTAGACAATCAAGTATTGCAAAGACTACAGTCACAATATCAAATTCTACAGAGCGAGAGTGATTAGCCTTCTGTGAGCGAGAATCCATAGTCATTTGTCATTAGTCATTAGTCAATCATGAATGGGGTTTGCTGACTGTTGACTGCTGACTTCTGACTGCTTCTTGACAACTGACAATTGACAATTGACAACTGGGGAGATTTAGGAGTGCAGAATTTATTCCTACATGGTATAGCAATTACAGGTAGTGGCTCGGCAGTACCAGCAACTAGGTTAGACAACCAGTTACTAACTCAACTGGTGGAAACTTCTGATGAGTGGATTACCACAAGAACAGGAATTAGTCAACGGCAGTTAGCATTACCGCCAGAATCATTGACTACACTAGCTACCGATGCCAGTAAACAGGCGATCGCATCCGCGGGAATTAAACCAGAAGATATTGATTTAATTTTGCTGGCAACTTCTACCCCAGATGATTTGTTTGGCAATGCTTGTCGCATTCAAGCTGAATTAGGAGCAATTAAAGCAGTAGCCTTTGATTTAACTGCAGCCTGTTCGGGGTTTGTGTTTGGACTGGTGACAGCAGCCCAATATATTAGAACAGGAGTTTATCAAAATGTACTGTTGATAGGCGGAGATATCCTCTCTCGTTGGGTAGATTGGCAAGATCGGCGCACTTGTGTGCTGTTTGGCGATGGTGCTGGGGCGGTGGTATTGCAAGCAAATAAGAGCGATCGCCTATTAGGATTTTCCCTGAAAAGCGATGGTAGTCAAAATCACTATCTCAACCTGGGTTATCAAGGCACTACAAAACAGGTTAGTCCAGATATTCATGTACCTACAGGCACTTATCACCCCATCACCATGAACGGTAAAGAAGTATATCGTTTTGCTGTTCAGAAAGTTCCAGAAGTCATAGATAAAGCTTTATTTGAAGCTCATCTCAGCGTAGATCAAATAGATTGGCTGATTTTACATCAAGCAAATCAGCGGATTATTAACTCTGTAGCTGATCGGTTAAATATTCCTGAACATAAAGTAATCAGTAACGTTGCCCATTATGGTAACACCTCTGCTGCTTCCATTCCCCTCGCATTAGATGAAGCAGTAAGGCAAGGAAAAATTAAACCAAATGATATCATTGCTACCTCTGGTTTTGGTGCTGGTTTAACCTGGGGTGCAGCTATTTTTCAATGGGGAAGGTAGGTGACAGGTGACAGGTGACAGGTGACTGGTGACAGGTGACTGGTGACTGGGTAATCAATTTCATTTTTCCCAATTACCAATCACCAATTACCAATTACCAATTACCAATTACCAATTACCAATTACCAATTCCCAATTCCCAATTCCCAATTCCCAATTATCAATTCCCAATTACCAATTACCAATTCCCAATTCCCAATTCCCAATTATCAAATGACAAAAACTGCTTATGTGTTTCCCGGACAAGGTTCGCAAGCCTTAAACATGGGAATTGATCTACTAGATATACCATCTGCTAAGGCAAAATTTGAGGAAGCTGAAGCAATTTTAGGGTGGTCTGTGAGTGAAATTTGTCAAAATGACGAAGCAAGATTATCACGTACACTTTACACCCAACCTTGTTTATATGTGATCGAAAGTATTCTCGCGGACTTATTACGAGAAAAAGGAGAAAAACCAGATTTAGTTGCCGGTCACAGTTTAGGAGAATATATTGCTCTTTATGTTGCTGGTGTTTTTGACTGGTCTACAGGTTTACAATTAGTCAAACGTCGTGCAGAAATTATGGATAATACTGCTGGGGGAATGATGGCAGCATTACTTAATTTTGATCGCGAACAATTAGAAAAAGTAATTGCAGAAACCCCGGATGTAGTGTTAGCAAATGATAATAGTCCCGCACAAGTCGTAATTTCAGGAACTCCCGAAGCTGTACAAATTGTAATGTCTAATGTCAAAGCAAAACGGGCATTACCTTTAAAAGTTTCCGGTGCATTTCATTCCCATTTAATGGCAGCAGCATCACAGGAATTTCAAGAAATATTAGATAGTATAGTTTTTCAAACAGCAGAAGTTCCCGTTGCTTCTAATGTTGATCCAGTTCCTGTTACTGATGCAGAAATTTTAAAACAACGTTTAACTCAACAAATGACTGGTTCAGTACGGTGGCGAGAAATTGCATTACAATTACCAAAAAATGGGATTACCAAAGTAGTAGAAATTGGACCAGGTAATGTTTTAACTGGTTTGATTAAGCGGACTGTTGAAGGTATGGAATTGAAGAATATTCGTAATACTGGGGAGTTGCCAAGTTAGGGGAAATTAATTCACAATTAAATTAGGTTGAGCAGATACAACCTTTAGGAGTTGATGGATATGAAAACTGTATATAATGGACAATCAGGTATCATTCGCACAGAACGGGGACTAATTATAGCCGGAACTCGGATTACTTTGTGTGATGTGATGGACTATGTAAAAGCTCAGTATCCACCTAAGTTAATTCGTGAAAAACTGGGACTAAGTGATGCACAGGTGAATGTGGCTTTAGACTACATAGAAAATCATGCTGTGGAAATAGAAGCTGAATATCAAGAGTTTCTGCAAAAATCAGCAGAAATTCGCCAATATTGGCAAGAAAAAAACCGTGAACGATTTGCCAAAATAGCAACTCAACCTGCTAAAGTTGGCCAGGAAGATTTACGCGCAAAACTGCAATCTTGGCAAGAACGCATCACATCCCCATTATGAATTTTCTCATTGATTATAACTTAACAGGGGACTCGGTTTTATTTTGGGGAACACTTGCGGCTGAAGGTTGGATTGATCTGTTATCAATTCGTTTTTTTACCTTTAAACAAGCTGGATTAGAGACAGATAGCAGTGACAAAATTGTATGGCAATTTGCTCAAGCAAACCAAATGATTCTGATCACAGCTAATAGAAATATGAAAGGAACTGATTCATTAGAGCAAACAATTCGAGAGGAGAATACAGATACTTCACTACCAATTATTACTATTGGAAATCCTGATCGATTTGATGAGCGCATTTATCGAGAAAAATGTGCTGCTCGCCTAGTGGAGATTATATTAGATATTGAAAATTATATGGGAGCAGGTAGAATTTTTATTCCTTGAAGCTTTTTATTGTAGATATTATAAGAGTACCGCTGCTATTCTTAGCTGAAGAAATAGTAATGAATAGTGGGATTTAAACATAAATTATCAGTATTTTTTGCCTAAATCCCACTATATATCAAATGCCAAAAAGTAGCTAATGAACTAGACATGAACTAGACAGACAAGAACGGAAACTTATTCAAAAATTATCTAACTTGACCAAATTCGTGTTCCACGTCTGCCATGTTTTCATATTCACGCTCTGGCATTTGTCGGAGAACGTCAATTACTTCCTGACTTGCATTTTTCTGTCTGGCATGGTTAACCAAATCTTCTTTATTTGCAGGAAAATCTATGCCACTAAGACTTCTGGAAATATCAATTGCTGATACTGCCATAACCTAACCTCTATATAATAATTGGTCGTTTAATATCTAGGCTATTAGTGTTCTCTCCATATATTCTCTACCTGCGGTTGCATCTTATTTTGATGTTTATGTTGAATATTGAGCATATCTTTGAGGATAGGGAATAGGTAATAGGGAATAGGGAAGATAAAACAATTAAAAGTAATTAGCCGGATATAAAATGCACCCTTGAAAACGCTTTCATCTGTAAATATGCTAAATCTACCTTTGTTCATGGACGAAAAGCGATCGCCATAGCTTATTCTAAATAATAGTCTTATTTAAAATATCTTCCGTGACCAGAGAACGCGAACCTTTTATTAGTTTGGCACTTTACCACGCTTTCAAGTGGTCAGTGCTTAGCCCCATGCTACACGCTTACTTCGGGGGTAAAATTTATGGGGTGGAAAATGTTCCCAAAACTGGACCATTGGTGGTAGTTAGCAACCATGCAAGTTATTTTGATCCTCCCATAGTTTCTAACTGTGTATGTCGGCCAGTTGCATACATGGCCAAGGAAGAATTATTTAAAGTGCCTGTTTTAGCCCAAGCTATTAAATTATACGGTGCTTATCCCGTCCGTAGGGGTACTGCTGATCGTGCGGCTATTCGTGCGGCTTTAGAATATTTAGAGAATGGTTGGGCTGTAGGTGTGTTTTTAGAAGGAACTCGCACCCCAGATGGTCGTATTCATGATCCCAAAAGAGGTGCAGCACTGTTAGCTGCAAAAGCCAAAGCGCCTTTATTACCGGTGAGTTTGTGGGGGAGTGAAAACGTTGTCCAAAAAGGTACACCTATTCCTCGTAAAGTCCCGATGACTATTAGAATTGGTAAATTGATTGATGCGCCAACTTCTACAAATAAGGAAGAATTAGAAGCTATAACTCGTAAATGTGCAGATGTAATTAATGAAATGCACGATTTAGGAAGATAGGTGATTGGGTGAAATTTAACTAATGACTAATGACTAGTGACTAATGACTAATGAATTGCAAATTATGTACAATTGAGATCCTAACAAAACTGTGAAAAATTATGTCTGATTTAAGAGAAAAATTAAAAGAAAATCTGGATGAAGCGGAATGGGATTGGCTAGTTCCCCATGCACAAAGAGATGTGATAATTGTGGTAGCAGATGGGTTAGATTTGCTGGATGTGGGAGAAGCGATCGCAACTGATAATATTCCCTCTGTGCAAAATTGGATTGATGAACAATTGCTGGCCAAACCTTCACCAGAACAATTAGGAAATTGGAATGGCGATCGGACTAAGAGGTTTAACGCTTTAATTGTTGAACCTTACGTTTTAGTGCAAGAAAAAGCTGTTGTTTAACAACTCATAATTCATAATTCATAATTCATTATTGATAATTGAAAAAATTATGAATTATGAATTGCAAATTATTAATTACTTTCTTTTTCTTGGTGATTCAAGCTTGGTAGTTTCACAGAGTTGTTACTACTTACTATTTGGCTAACTTGCCCAATTAAATCACCTAATTTACCTTCATCTAACAAGGTATTTATTAAGGAAAGTCCGCTAGTAGATAATAGTAACTTGTTAATATCTTGACTGCCATTACTACCATTTGCACCAGGGAAGGAATAAATGCGAGTGTCTCCTAAAACTCCTGGTTGTGGTGCTAAAGCAGTAACAATTTCTGGTAGTTTATCCGCTAATTCTGGCCAGATAGTTGTGAGAATTTTCGCACTTAAATTAGCATTGCTAATGGTATTTTCTGCTGTAATTTTGGCTTGAATACCTTCAGCTTCAGCTAAAGCTTTATCACGGTTAGCATCTGCAAGAGTACGAATGGCTTCTGCTTCTAATTCTGCTGCTTCTTGGGCAATTTCCGCTTGACGACGACGACGGAAAGCATCAATTTCTACAACGTTGCGATCGCTAATACTCCTTTCTTGTGCTTCCCTTTCTGCGATGATTATAGATAAACGTTTTTGGCGTTCCGCTTTTTCAATTTCACTGGCAGTTTTTACCGCTTCTTCTGCTTTCGCTTGTTCTGCTTGTGCAACAAAACTTTCACGTTTTTTATTAGCAATTGCTATTGCGACATCTTCCTGCGCTAGTTTTGCTAATCTTTCTGATTCAACTATCTTTACTTGCGCTTGCAACTTTCCTGATTCTACACTTTGTTGGCGAGAAATTTCAGCAATTTCCGCTTCTTGTTTTTGCAATGCTTGTGCTACTTTTAGTTGTTTATTCCGTTCTTCTAAAGCAATATCAGCTTCAATTTGACTTTCTTGTAAAGCTAATTTTTTACGAATTTCTTCCTCTTCCACTGATTTTTCCTGCAAAATTTTGGTACGTCTTACCATTGCAGCTTCTCTATCTTTTGCTTCTTGAATTTCCCTTTCTCTCTGTGCTTTCAGTGCTTCAACTTGCAATTTTTGAGCTAGTTTAGCACTTTCTTGCTCTTGGGCAATTTGTAGCGATCGCTTTTGTGCATCTAGTTCTTTTTGTTCAATAGCGACTTGGGTTGCTAACTCAACTTCCCGTTTTTGTTGAATTGAACGTTGAATAATTTCCGTCCGCAACCGCACACCTTGAGCATCAAAGAAGTTATCAGGATCATAAGTAACACTTTCTAATATTTCCGAAATGGCAATGTTATTTAAAGTTAATCCCACCTTTTTCAAATCTGTACCTACTAAATTCAAAACTTCCTGAGCAAAACCCAATTTATCAGAATCAATTTCTGCTAAATCTTTAGTTTTAGCTGCCGCCCTAATAGCATCATCAGCCCTTTTTTCTAAAGCTTCTTTGATGTCTTCAGGAGTAATTCTACTGCCATTTTGAGATAGTCTTGCTGCTGCCGTTAAAACATCTTCTTCGGAAGCATTAATACATACATAAAATGTGACTCTAATATCTGCTCTCAGGTAATCTTTTGTTCTTACTGCCAGTTTTCCAGTTCTTTCTACATCAATAGACATTTCTCGCAAAGGTACACGGGTTAATTGATGAAATCCTGGTAAAACAATGCAACCACCATAAAGAATTACTGATTTCTTTTTAGTAAATAATCCCCCCGTTCTCACAAAAGCTTCGTTGTTGGGTGTGACAACATAAACCCTGGTATAAGCAAACAAGCTTAATAAAAGTAATATAACTAAAGTTACAATCAAACCAGGAAATACTATTCCCCCATTAATTTGAGCTAAAGTTGGCTGAGTTGTCAGCGGAAATGTGGGAGAATTTGATATTCTATATTCCTGTTTTGATTGCAGTTGAAATGTTAATAACTCCGATACATTAACACTTGGTAGAGCCTGAATAAATGTTAACCAAAAAAGCATTTTCTTGTCCTTTCACTAATTCTGATTTTTAGAGTCGGAACTATTTAACCAATTTTCTTCGTCTACACTGTCTTTGGCAATTACTAAATAGATTTGCTGTTTAAGTTCAATTACTATCACTTTTTCCCCTCTTTGTGGTGCGATAGTTGCCCAATCTGGGATCACAGCATTAATAGTTAAAAAGTTACCTTTTGGATCGAAAATATCTACCTGGCCAATTTTGTTGATGTTTTCAGCAGGAATATAAACAGAAGTTACAGTACCAATACAACCAACTAGGCGATCGCCACTTGCATCTTCACTAAATTCCGCAAACATTTTACTAATGGGTTCAGCTATCAATCTGCCAATGAATAAACTAATAATTAGGGAAATTAACAAGATAATTATCCCCATTAAAGGCAGTTGTTGATTTTGATTAATACCTCCCAGCCACACATTTAACATCCAACCAATGACACCCCACAGACTCAAATCTGTTGCCAACATCAATATTAATGGAACTTTACCAATACCAGCCCATTCCAGAAATCGTCCAAAGCTTAAATCAATGTTGGTTTCTATATCTATATCTAAATCTGCATCAGCATCTAATTCCGATTCTCCTCCTAGCATAATCATGAACAGGAAAAGCAGTATTCCTGTAATCAGGAAAATCCAATAAGGTAAGTTTGCTGGACTAAACAGCATATTTGCTCCTGCAAAATATTCAGCAGGTTTTTTATATTTTCGTTTGAATCCATCTTATTCTCTTCTTCTATTCAATGTCAAGATTAAAATTTATTTTTTGATTATTTATTGAGATATTTAACAAAATAGATGATTTATTATTAATAATATTAACAAATTAGACATTTATTATTAATAATATTAACAAATTAGATATTTTTAGTGTGAATACCTTGATAACTTAGGGTGGCGGCAATGAATGAATCACTTAAAATTATTTTTTATAGCAATTTAGGCAAATCCTGATACAGATTTTTCCCAGTGATCAAACCCAATCAAACCTAGATTCAAATTCAGCTAACAATTGTTTAGCTTGTGGGTTACATCATATAATGTAATGTAACTATTCAACTAAGCATGAGTAAAGCAGCTAACAAGTATTAAAACCTGGATGTATATTGGTGGGAGTAGGTGGTGGTGGAGAAAATTTCATCCTGAAAGACTTAGCTTTCTTGTTACCAGAATTGTTACCATAGTTTCAGATTAGATATTGAAGCCTTGATTCAGTCTGAAACCTTAGAACTACTAGAATGGCATCGCCTCTGCCAGCACCTTTCCACCTTTGCGGCAACTAAGTTAGGGGCGATAGTTGCCCGTGCCTTGCCAATTCCATCAACTCTGGAGGAAAGTAAAGAGTTGTTGGCACAAACCAAAGAAGTCTATCAATTGGAAAGCCGACTGACACCAGGGTTATCCTTTGAGGGCATTCAAGATATTGGTGACTCCTTAGAACGTGCGGAATTACAAGGAATTTTATCAGGTGAGGAACTGTTAGCGATCGCTACCACCCTTGCTGGTGCGAGAAATTTACGGCGGTTAATTGATAACCAGGAAGATGTACCTATTTTAACTGAGTTAGTCGCCGAATTACGGACTTACCCAGAATTAGAGCAAGAAATTCACCGTTGTATTGATGAACGAGCGCAAGTGACAGATCGCGCTAGTCAGAAATTAGGAGAAATTCGGGAAGATTTACGCAGGTTACGCAGTCAAATTACCCAAAAACTGCAAAATATCATCCAAGTTAAATCTAATGCCCTGCAAGAGTTGATTATTACTCAAAGAGGCGATCGCTATGTTCTCCCTGTAAAAGCTCCACAAAAAGACGCAATTCCTGGTATTGTTCACGACACATCTACCAGCGGAGCAACTTTATATATTGAGCCTAACAGCATTGTGCAAATGGGCAACCAATTACGCCAAGCTGTGAAAAGAGAACAGGTAGAAGAAGAAGCCATACGCAGGAATTTAACTACACAAGTAGCAGAATTTAAAACCGACTTAGAAAAGTTATTAGCCATTGTTACAATTCTGGATTTAGCTACAGCCAAAGCCAGGTATAGTTTCTGGTTAGGTGCAAACCCGCCCCGCTTTATTAATCCCCAAGAGCAAGAAATAATTACTCTGCGGCAATTACGGCATCCTTTGTTAATTTGGCAACAACAACATGAACAAGGACATCCTGTAGTTCCCGTGGATTTGTTGATTAGTCCTTATATTAAAGTAGTCACAATTACTGGACCAAATACGGGTGGTAAAACAGTAACTTTAAAAACGTTGGGGTTAGCGGCTTTAATGTCCAAGGTGGGTTTATTTGTTCCCGCCCGTGAACCAGTAGAAATTCCTTGGTTTAGTCAGATTTTAGCCGATATTGGGGATGAACAATCATTACAACAAAGCTTATCGACATTTTCCGGGCATATTCGCCGCATTAGTCGAATTTTGAATGCCATTAGCGAGGGAACAGGGAACACTTCGACAAGCTCAGTGCATCGCGGGGAACAGGGAACAGGAGAAGAAGCAGGGGAGCAGGGTGCAGGGTGCAGGGGAGAAGACTTTTCCCCAATCACCAATCACCAATCACCAGTCACCAGTCACCAATCCCTAGTTTTACTGGATGAAGTGGGCGCAGGTACAGATCCGGTGGAAGGTAGTGCATTAGCGATCGCTCTCCTCAAATATCTGGCGGATCATGCTCAGTTAACCATTGCTACTACTCACTTTGGAGAATTAAAAGCTTTAAAATATGACGATATTCGGTTTGAAAACGCATCAGTCGAATTTAACGAAGCCACCCTTTCACCTACCTATCGGTTATTGTGGGGTATTCCTGGACGTTCCAACGCCTTAACCATTGCCTTACGCTTAGGCTTAAAACCAGAAGTCATAGAAGCTGCAAAAAGTCAAGTGGGAGAAACAACGGACGAAGTTAACCAAGTAATAGCCGGGTTAGAAGCTCAAAGGCGCAGTCAAGAAACCAAAGCAGCAGAAGCACAAAAAATATTAAAGCAAGCGGAGAAATTATATAAAGAAGTTTCCCAAAGAGCCGCAGCTTTACAGGAAAGAGAAAAAGACTTGCGAGCCTCCCAAGAAATAGCCGTACAAAAAGCAATTCAAGAAGCGAAAGGAGAAATTGCCCAAGTTATTCGTCGGTTACAACAGGGTAAACCAACGGCTCAGGATGCACAAAAAGCAACAAAAGCGTTAAGTGATATTTCAGAAAAATATCAACCAGCACCAGCACCCAAACCCAAACCCGGTTTTATGCCCAAAATAGGCGATCGCATTCGTATACCCAAACTAGGGCAAACCGCCGAAGTCATAACCGCCCCGGATGCAGATGGGGAGTTAAGTGTGCGCTTTGGGATCATGAAAATGACAGTGAAATTACAAGACGTAGAATCTTTAGATGGTCAAAAACCAGAACCCATAGTCAAAACCAAACCAGCACCAGCCGTTACCCCGTCACCAACACCAACCGTAGCCATTCGCACATCAAAAAATACTGTTGATTTGCGCGGAAAACGGGTAGCAGATGCCGAATATATATTGGATAAAGCTATTTCTGAAGCTGTTGGACAAATATGGATCATTCATGGACACGGAACTGGTAAATTAAAGCAAGGAGTTCACGCATTCTTGCAGCAACACCCCAGAGTCAGCCATTATGAACCAGCAGAACAAGCAGATGGTGGTACTGGTGTCACTATTGCTCATGTAGATTAGGGCATTGGGCATTGGGAAAAACTATTACCCAATTACCAATTACCAATTACCAATTACCAATCACCAATCTTAACCAAAGCATCATGAATTTCTCATATTTAAACAAGAAATTTTCATCTAAAGTAAAACCAAAACAACAGCTGTTTACTAAACTTATTTACAGCTACATGAAGAGAAACCAATTTTCATACTTGATGGTCTGTTTCAAAAAGAGTAACAGCAACAGCCTTTATTCGCCTGATCAACTATGCTAAAAGTTATGCAATCGGCCGCCAATTCAGCAACACCGAATTCCCAGTGGGAGGATTTAAGCCAGTTTCCGAACCCCAATACCGTTCAATGGGAAAATATTAAAACCCAGTTAGATTTGGTGTTATTAGCACTAGAAACTTTAACTGGCATTGGTTCTGATGCTATGCTATCTGCGGCGATTAATCTCCAGTTAGAGTCAAAAGTACCAGATAGGGTGGCCTTGTGGCGACTGCGCCAATCTAACCCCATACGCAAAGGTCAAGGAGGGCGGAAAAAACTAGATGTAGATGAAGCGCGATCGCTGGTTCTGATTACCTGCTATCTTGCCAAACAACACCAAGAATTAATCCGGCGTGCTGTTGGATTATTAGAAACAATAGCTGCCAAAAATCAAGAACCTCATCAAAATGCTTTACTTGGAGATTATATAGATGCTTTCTGTAACACCTACCAAGAACGGATGGAAGAAGATGAACAAATCTCCACAGATTTACTAACCAACTTAGCAATAAAACTGCTGGTAGATTTACTATTTTATAGCGCCCCTACTGGACACCGCCGCCTGTGGTTAACATTGTTGGATCGATCCACAAAACAATTTTAGATTTTAGATTTTAGATTTTAGATTTTAGATTTTAGATTTTAGATTTTAGATTTTAGATTTGAAATCACTGATCCAAAATCGAAAATTCTTTTTTGTCCCCCTTGCCATTCTTGCTATGCCTGGATCAAATTCTGTCATTCGTCGCTACACTCCCCCCACTTGTACACTGGAAATCTTGGCGCAAAGCTCACCTTTATCTCGTTGGATAGGGCAAACAGTCCTGAATCAACTTCGTTTTCAACTGCACTTTGATGATCCAACACTACCAGAAGAACTGAGAGTACCTATTCAGGGCGATCGTGATCAACTAGAAGCCTTGTGTAATGCTGTTACTAACTACGTTCAGGCACTTCTACAAAAATCAGCAGATAACTTTTGTCTCACTTCCTTAGAATCCCAACCATCAAGCAAAACATCTGATCAACCAGAAGTACAAGATGTTACCCCATCATCATCATCGTCGCCTAAAACCCCAAATCCCTCTAGTATGGGAATTTTAGAGGCAACAATTTATTTAGAATCTAGTGACAATTTAACTCATAAACTATATCTCGGTTCCCTTGCTAATCAAACGTCAGGACCGATAATTCAACTTACTCTATTACAACTATTTGATCTGGCCACGGCCTTAGAAGAATATTCCACTGATGTCATAATATTACCAAATCTCAACAGTGAGAAATCAATAATTCCCAGTTTGCCTACTTGGACACCTATAGCCGCAGTAATAGCACTAGCTTTGGGTTTAGCTCCCTTAACCTGGCAATATGCCAGCAGCATGAGGCAAAATCAGCAGCAAACAGCTAAAAAGACTACTTCTGACACACAACCAGCAACTACTGTAACTGCACCATCTCTGAACTTAACCACTCCTCAACCAGAATGGACTTCCTTTGCTGGTTTACCATCTCCCCCTAGTAGTGGTGATACTATAAAGCCGCCTGATTTAGAGACTCCCGTGATACCCGCTGATTCTACTCTAGATCCAAAACCTCTGACTTTTCCTGATGCTACCGTGCCTCCCACAGCTAGAACATTGCCAAATAATGGACTGACAATACCTCCACAGACACAGCCAGTCCCTCCTAGCAGTCTACAAATTCCAGGAACAGCACCAATACCCAGTTCCCAACAAAACTCTACAGGAGTGATTAACCAAGGTGGTATTCCTCCTGTCACTGGTCAAAATTTGCCTTCTGGAAATACAAGTAGTATCTCTTCTATATCTGGATCTATTGCTACCTTACCTAATGATGTGCAGAGTCAGATTTCTGGACAACAATCCTCTACACCAAATTCACAGCAATTAGATCAAGCTGCTTCTGCAACCAAATCTCCCGATAATGATTTAATAGAAAAATTGCGATCAGCAAGACAAAGACCATTCCCAACACAGGTTGCTGCTGAGGAAAACAAATTATTTGATGTACCTCAAGCAGCAGAAGCTAGAGCTTATTTACAAAAGAATTGGCGGCCACCTACGGGATTTTCCCAGACACTAGAATATAGTCTGATTTTGGGTGTTGACGGTACTATTGAACGCATTTTACCCTTGAACCGAGCCGCTAGAGAATATATTAATGACACTGGTATACCAGAAATTGGTAAACCCTTTGTTTCTACTAATCAAGCTGGACAAAACCTCAGACTCAGAGTTGTCTTTAGTCCCGATGGTAAGGTGCAGACGTTCCCAGAAAACCCTTGATTATGTGTAAGGAGTCAGGAGTCAGGAGTCAGGAGTCAGGAGTCAGGAGTCAGGAGTCAGGAGTCAGGAGTCAGGAGTCAGGAGTCAGGAGTCAGGAGGAGGTGGGAAAATTTATTTGCTATCTCTCGAAATCTAAAAAAATGCACACTTTTTCAGGTATACCTTTGAAAACCCTGGCGCTTTTTTCCTCTTTATTAGCACTTCGACAAGCTCACTGACTACCTGTAACCTTTGTTCTATCTGGGTTTTACATTTATTTAGCAAACCTTAAATAGTTTCCCATTTACCGGAAAAGATACTTTCAGCGGATCGGGAAATGCGTTGTAAATCTTCTTTTAGCAGTGGTGGCCATTGAACTCCAGATTTAGATCCTGTAGCAAATAATTGCAAAGCTCTAATACCTAATTTATATAAAGCTAATGCTAGTTCTTTATCTAAGCTATGAGCATCTTTTAGAGCTTCAAACACAATTTTTAAGGCTAATAAAACAGAGGTAATTTGACCTGGTACTGGTGGTTTTCCTTGTTTGAGACGATTTAACAAAGCATCTGGGTTTTCTTCATTTGCTGTTTGGTCTATAAGTAACTTTCGCGCTATTTCGTAGTTCATAGGGGAAATAATTGATAATTGATAATTGATAATTGATAATTATCAATTATTTTAAATCTAGTAAACCTTCTTCTTTTAATTTAGGATGAAAACGCATTTGAGTTTTTAATCCTCTTGATTCTAAAACTGCTAAAATTTCTGATTCAATTCGCCGAGCTACATTTTTGATGATTTTACTTTTCGACGATTCATCAATTAGTGGATTTTGATAATTAGCTTTTTCTTCATCTGTCATTAATGCTTGAGTATTTATAGGATTAGTCCATTTTTCTTTGTTTTCTCCATTCCCTAAGGGAAGGCTACCATTTTCAACAATCCAAGTATTTTCAATCTTTTCTAAAATTGTGCGGTTAGGGCGTTCAATTGTGTGAACTTTTAACCAATAACATTTTTCTGGTTGACGGACTAAATGCTGCTTGCAACTAAGATAAACATCACGGGAATAACTAACGAATTGCAGAATTTTATCTTTGTCAAAAATGGCATAGGCTCCTATTTTACCCTGAAAATGTGCTGGTAATTCTCCATTTTCGTCAATGTAAGTGACATATTCTAAAGTATTTAAAGCGGGAATATCAATTTCTGTAGTCATCTTTATTAAATGTATGATTTACTAATTTAGTAAAGCAGCAAGTGTGCAAACAGTCAAGCATCAGGGAATTGGGAATTGGGGATAGGGGATAGTTTTAGAGGATGTTTTAAAGGTCTTGGTTGGCTTAAAAGCTAAGGAAAAATGCAAAAGAAATTCGGATTTACGCACAAGTTATGGAGGAATGAATTACGTTCGCTGGAGGTGTTCTTCGCAGGGGTAGGAACGAAGGACAGGAAGGAAAGAGGGTTTGAGAGATATTTTGCGTAAGTCTTGGAAATAAAGAAAGGGTTTAGTATTGCTAAACCCCTACATTTGCTTTTTCTAAAAATTACCTTTCGGTTTTATTCTTCATCATAATCATCGTCTTCTTCTTCGTATTCTTCTTCTTCTTCTTCTTCAACATCTGCAATCACTTCATCAGCAATTAAATCGTCGTCGTCGTCATAAATAGGCCTGTCACCCCGTCTACTGCTGTAACTACTATCACTTAAGTCAGAAGAATCTAAGCTGTATAATTTAGCGGTGCGGTCGTCTAAAACCATGTCCAGTGAATCATCTACTTCATCTAAAACCCCAGTACCTAAATCAGTACCATAGTCTTCAATGGTGGTGGTTTCTTCATAGGTGTTGTAACCAGTGCCAGCAGGAATCAATCGCCCAATGATTACATTTTCTTTCAAACCCCGTAACCAATCAGATTTACCCTCAATCGCTGCTTCTGTTAACACTCTGGTAGTTTCTTGGAAGGAGGCTGCTGAAATAAAGCTGTCAGTATTTAAGGATGCTTTGGTAATTCCTAACAATACTGGAGTATACTGTGCTTTTGCACCGCCTGTGATGGACATTGCTTCGTTTACTTGTTCTACTTGGCGCAATTCTACTAATTCCCCGGGCAACATGGTGGTGTCTCCACCATCGTCAATGCGGACTTTGTTGGTCATCTGCCGGACAATTACTTCAATGTGCTTATCTGCAATATCAATGCCTTGGGACTGGTACACCATTTGCACTTCATTTACTAAAAAGCTTTGTACTTTTTGTAAGGCATGACTAGCACAGGCATAGATTCCATCTTCTGAACCTAAGCTAAAGAATATTTCTAATATCTCATGGGGGTTAGATGGTCCATCGGTTAAGGGTTGTCCAGCTTCTACATGAATACCATCGGGAACTATCAGATTTTGCCCTGGTCCAAGGGGATAATCGGTAACGCTACCACCGGCTTCTAAAATTTTAATAGCGTAAGCTTCTCTTCCTAATGCTTCGTCTCCATCTCCATAAACGACTTTTACTTCTCCTGGACGACGGCATAAAATACAAGCTTCTTTGGGTTTTCGAGCTTCTAATAATTCTTCAATTCTTGGCAAACCTTGGATGATGTCTCCGGTTTTCGCTCGCTCAAACACTAACAAGACTAGGTTATCACCTCGTTGCACCAGTCCCCCATCTTCAATTTGCAATACTGCTCCGGGACTGACTCGGTAAGGACGGCCAACGCGAATGGTAATGGTGTATGGTGATGGGTGATTGGTGATTGGTGATGGGTGATTGGTGATGGGTGATTGGGAACTGTCACTTTTACTGTCACCTGCTTTGATTGAAATTACTTGTCCTGATTCTGGTGCTAGTACCTCTGGGGCAATTTCTGTTCCTTCTACTAACAAATCACCTTTTTTCACTTTTGGCGCTGTGGTAGTTTCTACGGTGATCATGTCAGTTTCTCGCAGGACTAAACAACGACGCACTGCTTCTGTATCTCTCTTGACACCGCGTACTGTTCCCCCTTCTTTACACAATATCTGTGTTCTTGCTACTACTGCTCCTGGTGCTATGGTGATGCCATCTTCTACTTCTAGGGTAGTATGGGTACTGCCTTGGGTGGCATCTGCGGCAATATCTCGGCGAATTACTAAGGATTCTAAAATTACTAGTTGCAATCTTTGAATGTCGGCGTTTTCACTATCTGCTACTAGTTCAATGTCTGCTGCTAGGGGTGAAGTATGGTCTTGTTCTCCTTCTTGTTCAATTTCTAATACTAATTGGGTCCGCAGTAGTTCGACTCCTTCGACGGATTTTACTCGTTCTCCATCTTTGTAGGGTAAACGCTGTAATGCCCGTAGTTGAATGGATCTGCCTGTTTGTTGACTGATGGAGGTTGTGGAGGGTACGTCAGGGTGGGCTGGTACGTCAAATTCTATTACTGGTCGACTTAGTAGGGCTGGTCCTTCGGGGGATTCTACATACTGAATATATCGCAGTTCTGTGGCTACTGTTCCCATAAATTCTTCACCGGGCTGGATAAAGGTGTTATCTCTACCAATTACTGTTTCTGGATCATCGACCATTAACAGTTCACCAGGTTTGATGACTATTTCCCGCAAAATGTCGTTTTTCTGGGTAACTTCTATCACGCCGCTGGTTTGACAGAAAATGTCTTTGACTACTTCTGTTCCAGCTTCTACAAATTGCCCATCTTCTACTAACAACAAAGAAATATCTTTGTTTACTTCATGGCTTTCTTCTGGTATCCATAATAGGGTTCCTCCTGTTACTACTTCATAGCCTAATTTGGCTTTACCTTTTTTCTGAACTTCGATGCCGGCAAATTTTAAGAAGCCGCCTGTGGTGGTGCGATAACGGTCGTCAATTAATTCTGCTACTACTTGACCATTTTGGACTTTTGTTCCGGGGGTAGCACGGAGGTTAAAGGTTTGAGATTTGGTGTTTGGTGATTCTTCATTGTCACTGTGGTGTAGCACCTGTAACCTGTCGCCTGTATGAATTAGGTAATTATTTTTCCCTTGGGAACTGTGAACTGTTACTGTTGCTTGATCTAATATTACGGAAGCGGTGATGATTTCAATTTCTCTGGTGGCTTTTCCGGGGATAGCTTCTGGCAGTCGCACTACTCCACCATGTACGGTGGTTAATTTGGTTTCTGCTAAAACTCCATTGGAGGCGATCGCATCTCCATTTTTTACTACTAATTCTGCTCCTGGTGGTAGGTTATACACTTCTCCAGATAAAATCCAAATTAATCCTCCTCTGGCTGCTGTGGTGGTAGTGTTACCTTGTCGGTCGGTTTTTTGTTCTGCTACTACGTCGGCAAATTGTACTTCTCCGGCTAGGTCGGTTGCTACGTCTTTAACGGCTTTTTCTGTGTTTGCTCTGGTGGTTTTACCGCCTAAAGCTACTTCTGCTATTAATTGGGCAATTTTTACCTGTTGTCCAGGGTTAATATATAAGGTTGAACCTTGGGTAATGGAAATTTCTTGATTTTCTCTATCTCCCTTGGTTTCTAAAACCATAGTGCCGTTAGTTTCCGCATATAGGGCATCTTCCCCGTGACGGGTACGATAGGGACGGGTTTTTAATTTACGAGAAAATTTTACTGTACCTTCAACTTTTGCTCGCACTTGTTGGGCAACTTCTCCGGTAAATACTCCCCCAGTGTGGAAAGTCCGCATGGTTAACTGCGTACCTGGTTCACCAATACTTTGAGCCGCGATAATTCCCACCGCTTCCCCTAAGTCCACCATCTTGGCGTGTGCCAAACTCCAACCATAACAGTGTTGACATACTGAACGGGCTGCTTCACAGGTGAGGGGCGATCGCACCATAACCTCCTTCACTCCTGCTTTTTGAATTTCTGCTGCTAAGTCGTCAGAAATCGGAGTATTTCGGGGTGCCAGCATTTCTCCTGTGGTCGGATGAACTACATCTTGAGCCACTACCCGCCCCATTAATCTTGTCCCAATGGGAATTAATACTTTAGCCCCATCTGTCATATCCCGTAGAGGAATACCCCTGGTGGTGCCACAGTCAAATTCTCTAATAATCACATCCTGGGAAACATCCACCAATCGCCGGGTGAGATATCCAGAGTCGGCGGTTCTTAATGCTGTATCAACTAATCCCTTTCTCGCTCCATAACTAGAAATAATATATTCTGTAACAGTTAATCCTTCTCGGAAGTTGGTTTTAATCGGTAAATCAATAATTTCCCCTTGGGGATCAGCCATTAGTCCCCGCATTCCCACTAATTGCCGTACTTGAGAGATATTCCCTCTAGCTCCTGAGAATGCCATCATATATACGGAGTTGAGGGGATTGGTTTTTTTGAAGTATGTCACTACTTCATCTTTGAGACTTTCGGAAGTTCCGTTCCAGGTATCAATTACTTTTTGGAAACGTTCAACTTCTGTGATTTCTCCTCGTTTAAATCTTTCCTCGGTGCTGAGAATTTCTGCTTCTGCTGCTTCTAGGAGGGATTTTTTAGAGGGGGGAACCATTAAATCATCAACACTAATGGAAACTCCGGCTTTGGTGGCATAACGAAAGCCCAGGTCTTTAAGTTTATCTGCCATTACCGCAGTCCGAGCCGTCCCGTAATGGGTAAATGACCATGCGATTAAGTTTCTCAGTTGACCTTTATTAACAACAAGGTTACGAAAAATCATTTTTTCAGTCATCTTAATAATTGATAATTGACAGTTGATAATTGACAGTTGATAATTGACAATTGACAATGGGGAATTGTCAATTGTCAATTGTTAATTGATTAACTTGCTAATGCTTCCTGAATCGCTTTGTTATAAATTACTCTTCCAGGAGTAGTGTAAATATATTGAGAAATTAAATTTCCTTGGGCATCCTCACGCACACGACGGAACTTATACAACAAAGTCCGGCTGCCATCTTCATTTTCTACAACTTCCTGCGGTTCATTATCCGGCTGTCCGGTTTCCATCTCTCCATCAAACCGCACGTAAATATAAGAATGTAGGTCTACTTGATCCTGCTGATACGCCATAATCACATCATCCAAAGAAGCAAAAAAACTATTTTTACCTTTAGTAGCGTTGGGATTTTCTGCTGTCAGGTAATATGCTCCTAACACCATATCTTGGCTAGGGGTGACAATAGGTTTACCGGTTGCTGGGGAAAGAATGTTATTGGATGCCAACATTAATAACCGGGCTTCTGCTTGACTTTCCAACGACAAAGGCACGTGAACCGCCATTTGGTCGCCATCAAAGTCGGCGTTAAATGCTGGACATACTAAGGGATGGAGTTGAATAGCTCTACCTTCTACTAAAATTGGTTCAAACGCTTGAATCCCTAATCTGTGCAGCGTAGGCGCTCGGTTTAACATCACCGGATGCCCTTCAATCACCTCTTCCAACACATCCCACACACTGGGGTCATTGCGAGAAATCAACTTTTTCGCCGCCTTGATATTATTCACCATCCCTGAACGAATTAACCGATTAATCACAAAAGGCTGGAACAGTTCAATGGCCATTTCCCTGGGTAGTCCACACTGGTGAATCTGCAACTTTGGACCTACTACAATCACAGAACGTCCAGAATAGTCCACCCGTTTACCTAACAAATTCTGCCGGAAACGTCCTTGCTTACCTTCGATAATGTCTGATAAAGATTTGAGAGGACGGTTATTTGCTCCTACTACTGTCCGCCCCCGGCGACCATTATCAATTAATGCGTCTACTGCCTCTTGCAACATCCGTTTTTCATTACGGACAATAATCTCCGGTGCCAGAATTTCCTGTAACCTCGCCAAGCGATTATTCCGATTAATCACCCGCCGATATAAATCATTTAAATCACTAGTAGCAAATCTTCCCCCATCCAACTGCACCATTGGGCGCAAATCCGGCGGAATCACCGGAATAGCTGACATTACCATCCACTCCGGCTTAGAACCAGTAGCAATAAAATTATCAATTACCCGCAATCGTTTAATTAACTTCGCCCGTTTTTGCCCCTTAGCGTTATTAATTTCTTCCCGCAGATTTTCCGCTTCCTGTTCCAAATTAATATCAGCCAACAATCGCAGCAGTGCCTCAGCCCCAATACCTACCTCTACCCCCACCAGTTGGGAATCTTCGCTATAAATTGCATCTTCAATTTCCAGCCATTGATCTTCAGTCAACAATTGTTTATAGGTGAGAGTATCTGCATTACCAGGAGCTAACACCACATAAGAATTGAAATAAACAATTTGCTCCACATCCCGCAGGGGCATATCCAGCAAAATGGCGATATAACTAGGAATCCCCTTGAGATACCACACATGGGCAACAGGAGCGGCTAGTTTAATAAAACCCATTCTGTGCCGTCGCACCCGTGACTCTGTTACCTCCACACCACAGCGTTCACAAACAATTCCTCTGTGACGCACTCGTTTATATTTACCACAATGACATTCCCAGTCCTTAGCCGGTCCAAAAATTCGTTCACAAAACAAACCATCCATTTCCGGTTTCAGAGTCCGGTAATTAATGGTTTCTGGTTTTGTTACCTCACCCACTACTTGACCATTAGGTAAGGTGCGTTCACCCCAAATACGGATACGTTCTGGTGAAGCTATACCGATTTTTACGTAGTCAAATTGATTAGATTGAATCGATCTCATAATTAATTGATAATTGATAATTGATAATTGATAATTAACAACCGATAAATTTCAATTGTTAATTATCCAATTCATCGCCAACAATTGTTATTCTTCCTCTTCCAAAGACTCACGGGAAAGTGACTCATAGGTAGGACGGGGAGGAGTACGGCGAGAACCTTGATCCGCCATTAAATCAACTTCCACATCCAAAGAACTACCATCTGCTTGGGTTTCTACCTTATGCACAGCAATATCCAAACCCAAAGATTGCAATTCTCGCATTAACACTTTGAAAGATTCAGGAGTACCTGGACGGGGAATAGCTTTACCCTTAACAATGGCGTTAAGTGCCTCATTTCTACCTTGCATATCATCAGATTTCACTGTTAACAATTCCTGCAAAGTATAAGCAGCGCCAAAAGCCTCTAAAGCCCACACTTCCATTTCTCCAAATCTTTGCCCACCTTGTTGAGCTTTTCCACCCAAAGGCTGTTGAGTAACGAGAGAATAAGGACCAGTAGACCGGGCGTGAATTTTATCATCCACCAAATGCACTAACTTGAGCATATAAGCTACACCCACCGTTACCGGACGGTCAAAAGGTTCGCCAGTGCGTCCGTCATAAACCATAATTTTCCCAGAGTCATTAGGGTTATATACCCAAGTTTTCCCTGTTTCATCTCTGGCTTCTTGCAACTTGCCGTGGACAATGCGGCGAGAAGATTCTTCCCCATACATTTCATCAAAAGGAGTAATCTTAAACCGCACTCCCAAGTTTTGACCAGCCCAACCTAACAAACATTCAAACACCTGCCCCACATTCATCCGGCTAGGTACACCCAAAGGGTTCAGCACAATATCCACCGGTGAACCATCGGGCAAGTAAGGCATATCTTCTGCTGGCAGGATGCGGGAAATAATCCCCTTATTCCCATGTCTTCCTGCCATTTTGTCCCCAACTTGGATTTTGCGTTTTTGTGCTACATACACCCGCACTACCATATTTGCCCCTGGTGGCAATTCATCACCTTGTTCTCTGGTGAATAAACGCACATCTACCACCCGCCCTTTTTCTCCATTGGGAACTCTCAGGGAGTTATCGCGTACATCACGGGCTTTTTCACCAAATATCGCCCGTAGCAGTTTTTCTTCTGGTGGTTGGTCCGATTCACCTTTAGGAGTCACTTTTCCCACTAGAATGTCACCAGATTCTACCCAAGCGCCAATTCTAATAATTCCCTGTTCATCTAATTGCCTGAGAGCATCTTCCCCCACGTTGGGAATTTCTCTGGTAATTTCCTCTGGTCCAAGTTTAGTTTGTCTGGCCTCAATTTCATATTTTTCAATGTGAATAGAGGTGTAAACATCATCCTGTACCAACCGTTCAGAAATCAAAATTGCGTCTTCGTAGTTATAGCCCTCCCAAGGCATATAAGCAACAACAATGTTTTGTCCTAGTGCTAGTTCTCCCCCTTCTGTAGAAGAACCATCTGCCAACACCTGTCCGGCTACCACTTTCTCGCCAATGCGAACCAGGGGTTTTTGGTTTAAACAGGTATCTTGGTTAGAACGTTGATATTTAGACAGGACATATTTAATTTCCTGGGGTTTAGAAACTGGGAAAGAGGAAGTTTCTTCGCTGTCACCTGTCACCTGTAACCTGTCACCTGTTCTCTCTCGGACTCTGACGCGAATTTCGTTAGCATCTGCATACACTACATCGCCATCGGTGCGAGAAACAATTACCATTCCAGAGTCTCTAGCAGCTTGAGCTTCTAAACCTGTTCCCACCAAAGGACGCTCTGGTTTCAGTAAAGGTACTGCTTGCCGTTGCATATTAGAACCCATCAATGCCCGGTTCGCGTCGTCGTGTTCCAAGAAAGGAATCATGCTGGTTGCTACGGAAACAATCTGCACTGGGGAAACTGCTACGTAGTCTACTTGTTCTGGTGTGGTGGTGGAAAATTCTTGGCGATAGCGTACCGGTACTTGGGGTCCAATGATGTGGCCATTTTCATCAACGGGAATGTCTCCTGGTGCTACCCGTAGATCGTCTTCTTCGTCTGCTGTCATGTAGACGGCGGCTTTTTCATAGCACACTCGTCCGTTTTCTACTGGTCTAAATGGTGTTTCTAAGAATCCATATTGGTTAACACGGGCATGGGTAGCCAATGAACCAATTAACCCTGCGTTTGGTCCTTCTGGGGTTTCGATGGGGCAGATACGTCCATAGTGGCTAGGGTGAATATCCCGTACAGCAAAGCCGGCTCTTTCTCTGGTTAAACCACCAGGACCTAAAGCACTGAGTCGGCGTTTATGGGTCAGTTCCGCTAGGGGGTTGGTTTGATCCATGAACTGACTCAGTTGGCTAGAACCAAAGAATTCTTTGATTGCTGCTACTAAGGGTTTGGGGTTAACTAGGGATGCTGGTGTTAAAACTTCAGCATCTGATACGGTCATCCGTTCCCGAATGATGCGCTCTAAACGGTTCAATCCTACTCTGACTTGGTTTTGCAAGAGTTCACCTACGCTTCTAACTCGGCGATTTCCAAGGTGATCAATGTCGTCAATACTACCAATGTCGTATTCTAGGTTGATCAGGTAATCGACTGCGGCTAGGATATCCCCAGGAGTGAGGACGCGCATGGTGTCGGGTACGGAAAGGCGAAGTTTTTTGTTGAGTTTGTATCTACCAACTCTGCCTAAGTCGTAACGTTTGGGGTCGAAGAAGCGGGAGTCTAAGAGTTGTTGTCCTCCTAAGACTGTGGGTGGTTCACCGGGACGTAGTTTGCGGTATAACTCCATCAGGGCTTCTTCTTCGGAAAACTGCCCTTCTTTTTCTATGGTTTTTTGGAAGTATTCTGGGTGGCGTAGGGCATCAAAGATTTCGTTGTCTGATAATCCTAATGCTTTGAGCAGTACCTGTGCTGATAGTTTGCGGGTTTTGTCGATGCGTACCCACACTAAATCGTTACGGTCTGTTTCAAATTTTAGCCATGCCCCCCGGTTGGGGATTAAACTGGCAGAATAGGTTCTTCTCCCGTTTTTGTCAATTTCTGATTTGTAATAAACTCCTGGCGATCGCACGATTTGGTTGACTATAACCCGTTCGGCTCCGTTAATAATAAACGTTCCCCGATCTGTCATTAAGGGCAAATCACCTATAAATACTTCTTGTTCTTTAATATCACCTGTTTCTTTGTTTAACAGTCTGGTAGGGACATACATTTGTACTGCATAGGTGCTGTCCCGACGTTTGGATTCTTCAACGCTATACTTAGGCTCTTTGAGTTTATAGTTCTGTCCGATAAAGTGCAGTTCTAGTTTTCCTGTGTAGTCTGTAATCGGACTAAATGAGTTCAACTCTTCTATTAGCCCTTCTTCTAAAAACCAGCGAAAGCTTGAACGCTGGATTTCAATCAAGTCTGGCAACAGAAAGGCTGGTTCCATGTATGTTTCGTTTGTCATGCCTCTACCTTTGTCAACCTGGTTAAACTTTCGCTTGGATCGAGCAGGGAAACCCTGCTGTGGTGTTCCGACTCTCACTTTGTGGGGAGCAAGTTGTTGAGTAACTTCTCCTGACGCTGCCAACTCTTTACTGTTTTGCAGTCATTAAATCTGTAATTGGTGTTTTTGACAAGTGGTTAAGCGCCTCTGAGTATCAGTAAGGATGGAAAAAGTCTGTGTGCTAAATCTTGAAACAAGATTAGATGGTCTATATCTTGCTGATTTTTCTTGGTTTTTCTCTCTCCAGTTCTTTCACACAGCCTGTTCATTAATTCCGCATCCATACTGTTGTATCTTTTAGGGACCTCATCTATACTCACAGTAAGAACCCAAAAACAATGAAGAATCCGCGAGTGTTGGCTGGGAATCAGGATGGATTTCTTTTGCTGTTTTTTTGTCACAAGGCTTTTAAGTCTAAAAATTTAATAATTTTCTATATTTCAATACACAAAAATCCGCTGCTGTGTACAATTCCATATCAAACTAGGCTTCCAGGGTTTGTTATTTATTGAGAGCATCTGCTTGTAGAGATATTTCTTAGATGTCCTTGAATTTTGTGTTGATCAACATTCACCACCATGTAATCGACTAGATATATTTTATACCTAGCATTTAACAGTAATTTTCAGCAGCTAGTTAAAAATTCCCTTCCTTTATCATTTATCATTATGACGCAAGTAAAATGTTTTTGAGGGAATAATATTAGCACAGTTTTGTCCTCCGAAAGTCTGAATTTTGGTTTTTTATCAGTTTTCAGTTTTTCTGAATTTTGGCGACTGACTGATAGCTAATTTTATGTTATTGACAGTCCGAATAACCTACAAGCATTTGCAGTGGTTTGATGGGCGATCGCCTCTACTGTTTCTCCCCTAATTTTGGCTATTTGTTCAGCTACATAACCTACATAAGCTGGTTCGTTGCGTTTTTCGCCTCTTTTGGGTGTGGGTGCTAGAAATGGACAATCTGTTTCTATGAGCAAGCGATCGCTACTCACCATGGCCGCTGATGCTTGGATTGTTTTCGCGCTTTTAAAGGTGACAGTGCCACTGAAACTGATGTAAAAGCCCAAATCCAGAAACCATTGAGTTTCTTCTGGTGTTCCTCCCCAACAGTGCATTACTCCCCGTACTTTTTCCCCTTGTGTTTCCCGCCATTTTTGCAGTATTTCTCTGACCTGTGGTGCGGCATCCCGACAATGGATGATCACTGGTAAGTTCAGTTCTGCGGCGATCGCTAATTGTGCCTCAAATACCTTGTACTGTTGTTCCTGGTTATTGGCCTTGTAAAAATCCAGCCCCATTTCCCCAATCGCTACTACTTGAGGATCAGCACTGGCTAGAGTTTTGATTTTCTCTGCTGTCTGATCCTGCCATTTATGTGCATCTAAAGGATGTAAACCCACTGCAAAGCTGATTTCAGGAAATTCATGTGCCAATGCTTGAATGCTGGCAAACTCTTCTGGGTGAACACAGGAATGGACTAAACGCACTACTCCGGCTTGTTGCCAACGCGATCGCACTGCTGCTAAATCTGGTTGAAAAAGGTCAAAGTTCAGATGTACGTGGGTGTCTATTAATTGCATGATGGAGTCAGAAACCATTGATGGGGTTTGGTTAAGTCATTAATCTCTTAGTTCATGACTAATGACTAATGACTGATGACTAATGACTTCTATGCTGTTTGTGTCAGTGGTTTGAGTTTTTGTGCTAACCTTGATTTTTTTCTAGCTCCGTTGTTGGGATGCAGCACACCACGCTTGACAGCTTTGTCAATTTTGCTGTAAGCCTCTGACATCCGAGTATCTACTACCTGTTTTGATTCAGGAGTAGGATTAGCTGCATAGGCTTCCACCGCAGCCAAATATTTCTTCATCAGCGTCTTTACTGCTGATTTATATGCTTTGTTACGCAGTCGGTTGCGTTCTGCGATTTGGGCGCGTTTAAGTGCTGATTTTGTATTCGCCACAGTCAGTTCCAAAAAAACTATTAATTAATATGTACACACACTACTAGACTTACTAATATAGCACAAAATTTGCCAATGTTATAATTTCACAGAAAAATTTTCCGGTGGGATGTTAGGGCAGGAGGCAGGGGGCAGAAGGCAGGAGGCAGGAGGCAGAAGTTCAGGAGTCAGGAGTCAGGAGTCAGGATAAACAATCAATTTCCAGTGAAATATATGGGATTTTTGTATCTATATCTGCTTAGCTTCTGGTAATTCCCATTTTCTAACCTTTAAAACCATAACTGGCCACTTACGCTGCCGTCTCATTTATCGAAACAATCGGATCTCAAACCGCACTTCGTCCCGCTATGCTAACGCTTTTGAAGGGCAAAAGTTTTGGTAGCGGGTATAAATCAACCTGATAAAAACGGACTCCTGCCTCCTGACTCCTGCCTCCTGCCTCCGAGTAGGAAAATAATAGGCCTGGATGTATATTCATGACGGGGAAATAGGTTAGAATAAGTTACCTATAAATAAATTAAATTGCCAACGCAACTACTCCCAGCATCTAACCTGCTTTTTAGTGAGTATAAAATCATTAAATTCTTATTATGCAAGTAAAATATCTGTAGCCATCCTGGGAGTATCAAAAGAATGCAGGTTAAGCTAGAGAAGAGAGTTAGGAAAAGCTTGATATCCTCAGGGTAAAAAGCCAGACTAATGATCAAACAGGAAAATTCTAATTTTGGCATTGTCCTTACTACTCCATGCTGCGAATTATTACTCAGCAGGCAGACGTTATATCCGAACTACAACGTATCTGCGATCGTACTCACGATGAACAGGTGCTTCACAAAGAAGCAACGGTACGTGAAGTGTTGCAAGCAGTCAAGCGCCAAGGCGACAAAGCTGTACTGCACTACACTGCCGAATTTGACCATCAAACCTTGCAACCAGAAGAACTGAGGGTGACAGGTTCAGAACTGGATGCAGCTTACCAACAGGTATCAAAAGATTTGTTGGCAGCTATTCAGCGGGCTTGTCGCCAAATTGAAGCGTTTCACCGTCAGCGAGTACCAAAAAGCTGGGTACACTTTGGCGATGATGAAGTGGTACTGGGTAAACGCTATACTCCTGTAGATCGGGCAGGTTTATACGTCCCTGGAGGTAGAGCTTCTTACCCCAGTACAGTGCTAATGAATGCGATACCAGCTAAAGTAGCAGGTGTACCGCGTATAGTGATGGTAACACCACCAGGAGCAGGTAAAGGAATCAATCCAGCAGTCTTGGTGGCTGCCCAAGAAGCTGGAGTAGAAGAAATTTATCGGATTGGTGGCGCTCAAGCGATCGCTGCTTTAGCCTACGGTACGGAAACAATTCCTAAAGTGAATGTCATTAGCGGACCAGGTAACATTTATGTCACCTTGGCCAAAAAACTAGTTTACGGCACTGTGGGCATTGATTCCTTAGCAGGACCGAGCGAAGTGCTAATTATTGCCGATGAAACGGCTAATCCTGCCCATGTTGCTGCGGATATGTTAGCTCAGGCAGAACATGATCCAATGGCGGCGGCGATTTTGTTAACCACAGATGCGGGTTTAGCGAAAAAAGTCCAGGCAGCAGTAGATAGACAACTGGTAGATCATCCCAGACGGATAGATACAGAAAAAGCGATCGCTCACTATGGGTTAATTGTTGTTGTCGAATCTTTAGAAGCAGCGGCAGAATTTTCCAATGAATTTGCACCTGAACATCTAGAATTGGAAGTTGAAGATCCTTGGACTTTAATTTCTCACATTCGTCATGCCGGGGCTATTTTCCTGGGTAATTCCACACCAGAAGCTGTAGGTGACTATTTAGCAGGTCCAAACCATACCTTACCTACTTCCGGTGCTGCTCGTTATGCTTCTGCCTTGGGTGTAGAAACTTTTCTTAAACACTCTAGTATTATCCAATACTCACCAACCGCACTGGAGAAAGTCGCCGGTGCAATTGAGACTTTAGCGAAAGCGGAAGGTTTGCCTTCCCATGCTGATTCAGTACGAAGGCGAGTACAGGAAGAAGAGTAATTGAGAACGCTTATTTTTTTACTGAGTGCGGTTGACGGCAGCTACTCCATAATTAAAAATAGAAAGTTTGTAATTTTAGCAAACTAAAGTTCACAAGAAAATCGCTCAAAGGCACGGAAGCCACTTGGCTGTCTTACAGTGGAGGAAGTGCCAACGGCGAATTTATTCGCCGCGAATATGATACGATTGGACTGCGAGTAGGAACAACCATCTACACGAAGAAGTATTTTGATAAGGAGAAACCCCTGATTTATCTCGTCTCGGCATTTGACCGCAGCCTGGGTAAACAAGCAAAGGCAAATATGGAGTGTAATACCGCCAAAATTTGATGGACTCGGAAAGCAAAAAAACATAAAAGTAAGCGCAATTGCAATACCTGTCGTACTGGTAGTTGTTTTGAGCGCGTAGGGGGATAATTGACTATCCCTTTTGAGCAAGTCTTAAAGAATCTGCGTGTCTTTAGACCGCAGAGTGTCAAATTAAGAAAATTGTTGGTGTTCAAACCAAGAAAATTCTTAATGTGACAATTTAAGGGGTCTACTTTTGAGGAGACAAAAGCGGTGTTAAAAACTATTTTAGTAGCTCTGGATGGTTCGGAAATTGCGGAACGAGTAATTGAAACTTTAGGTGATTTGGTGCTGTCCGCAAACACCAAAGTTGTTCTTTGTCA
This sequence comes from Sphaerospermopsis sp. FACHB-1194, assembly GCF_014696235.1. NCBI lineage: Bacteria > Bacillati > Cyanobacteriota > Cyanophyceae > Nostocales > Aphanizomenonaceae > Sphaerospermopsis > Sphaerospermopsis sp. FACHB-1194. The sequence continues at coordinate 199,947 of NZ_JACJPU010000002.1, forward strand.
TGTATTTCCCGCACCAGAGGCAGAAATAGAATTACCCGCTGATCGTCCTCATCCAGACTCACCAAAGTTGTCTTATTTCCAGATAGAAAAGCAGTTGCAATCCTACCAGGAAAAATTACCAGTTCAAAGCGAGTTAGAATTAGTAACTGGTGAACCTGCGGAGGAAATTATTAGACTGGCCAATATTTACAAAGCTGATCTGGTGGTTATTGGTAGTCGCGGGTTAACGGGGATGAATAGAATTGTTCAGGGTTCTGTTAGCACTCAGGTAATGGAAGAAGCGCATTGTTCAGTGTTGGTGGTGAAACCGGGGAAGTAATTTGTAGTTATTCATAATTCATAATTAAGAATGTAGTAGGGATTTAGCCTAAATCCCTACATTTTGTGGATCAATATTTCATCCTTTCGCTTTTTCCACTTTCTCAACTTGTTTGGGTGCTTCCATTTCTTCTTACATTTGGATAGCTGCGTTAAAATTGGTGTTGCTGTTTTCGGGTTCACCCATTTTTTGATATGTTAAGCTGTACTTGATTTTGGATTTTTATATTATTCTCAAATATTCTTTAAACACAGAAGATAATTGAAACAAAACTTTCTCCTGTACAATTGTTGTCAGTAAATACCTTTGTTTTAAAGATTGTAGACCGTTAATCAATTCCATTGACGATAAGTTTGATGATAGGTTTAAACCTTGTCTGACATCTTCCCTAGATACAGGTTGATGAGATTTACTTAATTCTAATACTATTTGCTGTTCTATGGGTGATAATCTGTTAAATATTTGATGGAATGAAACTTGCATATTTTTAGTAATAACTAAGTTATTGTCACCGAGAAACTCAGTCACGTAACCTGCAAAAATATCTTGTATTAAAACAGCAATATCTTTTAAATAAAGTGGATTACCTTCATATAAATTAATTAAATTAAACCAGCTATCCTCATCTTGTAAACCTTGGTTTTTAAAAACTTCGACATTCTTTAAACCAAACAATTCTAAATATTTAATTGCAGATAATTTGGAATCTGAAAATTCCATTTCAGGACATTTTTCACGACTGATTAAGATTAAACTACTTTGATGCTTAATTTCTGCGATCATAGTGAAAAGATTTTGATAATTTTTATATTCATCTAGATAAATTCCAGCATATTTACCACTAGCAAATATATTTTCCACATCATCAATAACAATTAAACATTTTTTATCATTGAGAACATCTAAGAATTTTCTTAATTTATCATCTGTACTTTTTGGACTTTCTTTCTCAAGAATATTTAAGCAGTCGTCAATCAATAAATCTAGAGATTTAGGAAATTTTAAACTTTTCCAAATAATTACTTCAAATTTTTCTAAGTTGAAATCAATAAATCTTTTGACTAAAGTAGTTTTACCAATTCCACCTAATCCTAATACTGAAACAAGACGAGAGTTTTGATTTAAGATCCAATTATATAAAGTTTCTAATTCTTCCTCTCTTCCATAAAAACACATAATTTGCGGAGATGATTGTAAATCATATTTACATGATTGTTGATCATGATTTGACTGTTTATTTGCGTTAAGTTGAGGATATGAAGGACAAAAATTAAAACTAATATTTTTATTCTGTTGAATAACAATTGGTGAAGATGTTAACTTTAATCGAGATAAAGTAGAACGGAAATTACTTTTATGAATATCCTGATCTAAATGTTGAGAAAAGATTCTCCACAGTTTGTAACCGATATTTCTAATATAACTTTCACTGCAATGGGAATTTTCAGCGATTTTATCATAGCTTTTACCCTCCCATACTCCCTTGATGACGGTTTCTTGAAGATCATCTAAATGCTTTCCCGTTTCCGCAAACACCAAATTATCAGCAATTTGTAAAACTTCCGCTATATCCATAAAATAAACAAAGATCAACAGTATTAGCACCTAATTTATTTTAGCAAGCTTTTTCGGATAAAATATAACATTTTATGACAATTTGATTTAAATTTTTATAAAAAAATTCAAGATAAAATAAGATATTTTGAGATTTTTGTTATTTAAGCGTTTGTTATAATTAAAACAGCGTAGTGAATTGTCCCAGAGTTTGAATAAACAAATAAATAGTTTCAACAGCGAGATGTAAATCAGTTCTATGTGACTTATAGAAAGTTTATTCTACGCAAATCTAGTGGATATGTCTAATGATCTTCCTATTTGACAAATCCTTAAATTTGCCTAATCGTTTGAATCTCATGTAATCCCGGTTTATTAATTGTATGAACAAGGAAAATATATCTCTTTGGAATCCTTTTATCCCTACCCAAAGAGATATAAATCGCAGTAGTGAATTAGCTCAAAAAAATGAAATTGTAGCAGGAATTTTAAGTTTTATCTTTTTTCCTGCTGGATTAATCTACTTAAATAGAGCAATTAACCCACTGAAAATCTTGGGTTATACCATTGTTTTGGGTGTTTTAGTTAATATCGGTTCATCTAACAGTGAAGAAAATCCTAGCAGTTTTATTTCTCTTTTAGGTGTAAGTGCAATTACAGCAGAACAAGTAATTGCTGTCAAGTCAGCACGTCAGAGACAAGGAGGAAAAACCACATCATCACCCATTTCTAATTTGGATGCTTCTAATCAATCCTCTTTAAGTTATAAGACCGATACTAAAGCAGTTGCATTGCTTAAAGAATTAAAGGAAAGATATGAAGCAAATGAAATTTCCGAAGAAGAATTTAAACTTCAGAAACAAAAGATTCTGGAATCAATCTAGTATACATTTACCACATTAAATTACCAGGAGACTCGAATCATGACAGGATTTTTTAAAACTTTTACTCAAACTTTTAGTGAAGGAATAGCAGAAGCTTCGACTAAAAGCTCAGTTGATTCTCAGAGACAAAGCGAAATTAACAAATTAGAAACTCAAATCAAGGAAATAGACATTAAACTTGAAAAACAGTATACTTTATTAGGTCAGTTAGTGGCGGATAATCTGCGTAAATCTGAATCAATTAGTAAAGATGCTGTAGGAAAATTATTCCATCCGATTCAAAAATTAGATGCTGAGAAATCCGAGATTTTAGAAAAAATCAAAGAAGTAAAAGCTAAACAAGCTGAACAAGACAAAGCTGATGCTTTATTGAGAACAAAGAAAGAAGTAGAAACAGAGTTGAAAAAGTTAGAGGAACTTAAATCTTTAGGAGTTATGGATGAAGAGGAATTTGAAATTGCTCAAGTGAAATTAAATAAAAGAGTCAATAATTTTGAGAAATTGTATAGTCTCAAAATTGCTCTGGAACGTGGTTTAATTAATGAGGAAGAATATACTCAAAGAAAGGCTTTACTTGAATAAAATATGAATTTCACTAGCCCAGAAATTAGCCTCTGGGCTAATAATTAAAATGATATCAAGTAGATGATATTCAAGCTACATAAAATAAATCTTTTCATCCTCCTTAAACAGCTCAGATATCACAAAATATTTTTTTGTCAATACCCAAAATTATAACCAGCAAATAACAACATCAAAAATTCTCAATTCTCTTGTCAGGAAACCTTGATGATTTGCTCAGATTTTTTGCAGATATTCAGTTATGAGAGTTCTGAAATAGTTACTGGGTAAAGACTTTCAATCTGCTGTTGTAAACGCCGTCTTAAAAATAGGCACAATAATGCAAATTACAATTTCTTCTAAATCATAGCAGATCGCTAAAAGTATTGCAATACCGTTAGTAAATAAAAATAATTCTCAATTAATTATTAAAAAAATATAAAGGAAGAAATTTTGAAAGTTATAAAATACTAAACTATTTTTAGTTTTAAATAACTGAAACTTATCTAAAAACCAAGAGCGATCGCATCGCATGGAATAGATATGTATTTTGAATAAGTTCATCAAAAAGAAATTATTCGCTTTTAATTATATCCGATAATCAAAATTGTAATTGCTAACGGAGTGAGTCAGATAGCGTTTGACTCACCCCACAAAAAACTTCTCCTTTAACTCTCTGCGACTCTGCGCCTCTGCGTGAACATAAAAAACTTTCTTACCCCTTTTTACCCCGCAAAAACTCCCGCAACTTGAGTAAAGATACAGTCTGACCCAAATTCAAAGGTAAAATTGACACACCTTCCAAACGAGACTGTACCCAACCTTCCCCCCAGTACCACTCATGAAAACCATCAATTCCACCACTAAGTAACAAGCGCAAACAATTATTTTTCGCTACATCTACATGATGATGAATTTTCACAGGTCCAGTGGAAGTAGTAAAATCAAAACCCGAAGTTAACTTTTCTGGCATTCCCGGAGAAAAACTTTGACCTGGTAGCCATTTTTCCAGTTGTGCAGGAATTAATAGACTATCGTGAATAGCATCAGCGGATGCTTCAATTTCAATTCGCAGTTGGCTTTGTTGAAAAGTACCTAGCATGGTGATTGGTAATTGGTAATTGGTAATTGGTAATTGGTAATTGGGAAGAAAAAATAAACTGTTGCCTTTTGCCTTTTGCCTCTTGCCTTCTTACTGTCACCTGTCACCTGTCACCTGTTCCCTGTTCCCTGAAAAACTTACAATATATAAAGTCATCTTGTTAAAAATTGTAAAAGTTTTCATGGCAGATAAATTAATACGGGCTACAGCAGCGGATGGGGGTATTCGAGCGGTGGGAGTGATTACCACACGCTTAACAGAGGAGGCACGAGTACGCCATAAGCTTTCCTATGTAGCTACAGCAGCACTGGGAAGAACAATGTCAGCAGGTTTACTGATGGCTTCTAGTATGAAGCGTCCAGGCTCTAGGGTCAATGTCCGGGTCAGGGGTGATGGTCCTTTGGGTGGTATATTGGTAGATGCCGGGTTAGATGGGACAGTCAGGGGCTATGTAGGAAATCCATCTGTAGAATTGCCTCCCAATGCTAAAGGTAAGTTAGATGTGGGGGGTGCTGTAGGTAGTGGTTATCTCTATGTAGTTCGAGATATCGGCTATGGATATCCTTACTCTAGTACAGTAGAACTTGTTTCGGGAGAAATTGGTGATGATGTGGCTCATTACCTGGTAAATTCAGAACAAACTCCTTCGGCTTTGGTTGTGGGTGTGTTTGTAGGAGCAGAAGGAGTGACTGCGGCAGGAGGGATATTAATCCAAGTTTTGCCTAAAGCTGCTAGAGATGAAGCTTTAGTCACAACCCTGGAATCACGAGTATCTGCTTTATCAGGGTTTACACCGTTGATGCAAGCTGGGAAGACGTTAACAGAGATTTTTCATGATTTGCTGGGAGATATGGATCTGAAGATTTTTCCAGAAAGTCAAATGTTGCGCTTCCACTGTGGTTGCTCTTTTGATCGGGTGTTGGGAGCTTTGAAAATGCTAGGAGCAGCAGAACTGCAAGATATGATTCTCAAAGACGATGGTGCGGAAGCTACTTGTGATTTTTGTGGCAATGTTTATCAAGCAAATGGTGATAATCTAGCACAATTAATAGTTGATTTACAAAGGGAAACTTCTGTTTCAGAATAAGTGTGAAATACTACTAAAGCCCAAACATATAAATGGTATTTGTGGAGGAAGATAAAAAATGAAAAAAATAGCTTTTTAATGATGAGAAAGAAAGTTACTATGGCAAAAATGGAATAATCAGTTTCATCAGAACTGCTATTCAATTACTTTGGTGTGAGAGATGACAGATCGGGATATTTCAGACAGTTGTTCTCCAACCAGAGCCAGAAAACCAGATCCTAATACAAGATTGTCCCGAACTCCAGAAGTCGGGACAACTCAATCATCTGGTGTCCCTCCTACTGGTTCTAACTTTAAATCAGTGACGCAGCAACAAGATAACAATTCAGAAGGATTACCTATAGAAAACTATTCAAAGGAATCTTTTGATACTGATAAAAAATGGGTAAAATTGCCAAGCTGGATGAAAAGCTGGGTGATGTGGTCAATTTTATTAACATTGATTCCTAGCGGTATCGGGTTTATATCAATGTCGATGCTGCTAAAACTTCCATCAGCGCCAAATTGCCCAAAAATATTTTGGCCTTTAGCTAGTGCGTCTGTACGTTTACACTGTGCTTCCCTGGCTGCTTCTAAGCAGAATGTGAACGACTTACTGCAAGCGATCGCACTGGTGAGAGACTTACCAGAAAATCACCCACTCAGGGGACAGATTAATGGTTTGTTGGAGGAATGGTCAAGGGATATTTTAAAGCTGGCTGAGGAAAGTTTCCAATCCGGGAATTTAGAAGAAGCGATCGCCACGGCTCGACAAATTCCTGAAGACTTAGAAGCTCGTAATATTGTAGAAGAGCAAATTACTAAATGGCAGTCTACCTGGTCTAAGGCAGAAGAAATCTATGACGAAACATTAAAAGAACTGGGAGAAAGACGCTGGCAGTCAGCTTTTATGCTGTCATCTAAACTGCTCCGCATCAACAATCAATATTGGTCAACTACCAAGTATGATGAACTAAATCGCATCATTGTCACAGCAAGGGAAGATGGTGATAAACTTGACAAAGCTGAAGGTTTAGCAAAACGTGCCTCAGTGGATGATATTCTAGCAGCTATCAAGCTGGTAGAGTCGATTAAGTCGGAGAGTTACGTATATCAAAAAGCTCAGGAATTAATTCCTGAATTTGGGCGCAAGATACTGCAATTGGCACAATCTCGCATGGATAGGCAAGATGCGGATACAGCATTAGAAATTGCTAGAAAAATTCCGCCTATTGCTGAATTACAATCAGAAATTGATGATTTTATTGTTTTGGGTGAAGCCCAAAGAAGTGCTTGGATAGGTACGGTTGCTGGTTTAGAGAGCGCCATTTCCCAAGCTCAACAAATTGATGCTTCTAGGGAAGTGTATATTAAAGCACAAGAATTAATTGCCCGCTGGCAACTAGAAATAGAAGATGTGACTCGTTTAGAAAAAGCGCGAACCCTAGCTAGTCAAGGTACAATCAATGATTTAACAGCAGCCATTTCTGAAGCTCAGATGATTCCCAATAGCAACCCCCGCGCTTCAGAAGCTAGACAGGAGATGAATCGCTGGCAGTCCCAAGTAGAAACTATTGAAGACAGACCTTATTTAGACCGTGCTGAACAAATAGCTTTGTTAGAAGATATTACTTCCTTGCAAACTGCGATCGCAGAAGCTAGTCAAATTCGCTCTGGTCGTGCATTATATCCAGAAGCACGGAAAAAAATCCGCCATTGGACGGCTAAAATTCAGCGTATTCAAGACCAACCTTATTTAGACCAAGCACGAATTATTGCTGAAAGTGGTGATTTAACTACTGCGATTAGGGAAGCACAAAAAATCGCTTCATCAGGAAGGGCGCTGGCTAGTGAAGCACAAGCATCAGTGGATACTTGGCAAGAACAAATTAGGGCGAGAGAAAACTGGAAAAAAGCCAGAGAAGTGGCTATTGCTGGCACACCAGAAGCTTTAGCTGAGGCCATCCGCATAGCTGATCGAGTTTCCAACCGTAACATTTTACGCATGGATGTTAACGTGGCTATTGATCAATGGGGTCAGCAAATATTACAAATGGCACGTTCTCAAAGCGAGTTTGATATTCCTAGAAGTATTGAAACTGCTAGATTGATTCCTCGTGGTAGTTCTGCTTACAGAGATGCCCAACTACAAATTAGAACTTGGAGACAATTCCTCATTCCTCGTACATCACCTACAACATTACCTACATCATCGCTGGAGTCATTACCTACTCCATCACCTGAAGCTGAACCATCTCCATCATCAACTGGTGATGGTTTGTAATGGGTAATGGGTAATGGGTGATTGGTGAAGTTGACAGTGCGAACGCCTTTAGGCAGGATAGTGTCAATCATTTAGTGCCAGTTTCACCCAATTACGAAAAGCGCGAGTTGCGGACATTTGTCCAATTTTTTTACTTTCCGCAATAAATCGAGGAATTTCTGTGATTTGGATAGGTGCAAAAGTGGGGCTGATTTGAGTTTCTGAATATTGCCCATTTGTCAGAATGTAGATTCTTAATGAAGTTCCGTTGTAACGCCAAAATTCAGAAATTCCCATTGCAGCATAAAGCTTCAATTTATCTATTTTAGGTCGTGAATATTCCACTTCTAGCACTAAGTCTGGTGGTGGATCAAAGGCTAAATCAATATTCTCTTTTCCTCTGACTAATAATTCATTCTGGATATAATAACCACTGTCTGGTTCTGCACCATATTCTAAATCATCTCTAGTTAATGTGAGTGAACCAACGCGATCAACTTCTAAACTAAATTCTTCACACAATACCCCGACAAAAACCTCAATTAACCGATTTGCGTTTTCATGAGGTTTTTGTGGAGTCATAATTTCTATATTTCCCTGATGGTAAGAAATTCTATTTGCGCGTTCTGAACCCATTTCTACTAGCATGGTTTTAAATGTCTGCCAGGAGATGTTTTCTAGTAAAACTCTGGTTTCTGCGGGTGTTGCTGTTGTTACCATAGTTTCTTTTTCTCACGGGTGATAGATTTGAATATAACAAAATTTTCTGTTTACTTTAATTTTGTTATCTTCATTTAGCCTCTAACGCTTTTCTTGCGCTTGAATTTGCCTAACTACTGTCAATGCTGAATAACTTACCCCTGCTGTACCTTCTCCTGGATGGGTTGAGTCACCCACTAACCACAAATTATTAATAGGTGTACGATTGGCAAAACCAAAGGGTCCAAATGTTGGTATTCTTTGCCCAATTCCCCCGACAATTCCCTTTTCTCTACCTGTATAATGGGCAAAGGTTTTAGGTGTGGCAGCTTCTACATAAATGATGGTTTCTGGTTTTAAATAGAAATATTGAGCAAGTTTGGAAATTGCATCTTGGGTAAATTTTTCTTTTAATTCTTGATAGTTTTCTGTGTTCCACCATTGGGTAAAATCAACAAAAGAAGATGCAATAATTGTCGCTTTTCCTGTTGGTGCGCGTCCATCTCCTTCATGACTGACAGATACAAATAAGGAGTTATTTTCCCCAATTGGTCCATTAATATCATACATAAATTGGAGATGGGGCGGACAATCATCAGGAATAGCACTTTGATCAACACCGATATAAACGACAAAAGCACCGGAAGCAGGTGGTAATTTTTCTACTCTATGTTTATATCCCGATGGTGCTTTTTCTCCTAATAATCTTACTAAGTCTTGTACAGTGACGTTAGCAATTACATGATCTGCTTTTTCTGTCCAAACTTCGCCAGTTTTTTGATTTCTAATTACTACACCGTTAGCTTTGCCATTTTCTACATTTATTTTTTCTACGGTGTGACGCATTAATAATTTACCATTGTCTCTTTCTAAAGATTCTACAAGGCGATCGCTCAATATTTGCATACTTCCTTGTAAATGATATAATCCTTGGGGCGATTGGGATACACTCAATGCTGTAGCTGCATAAAGTAAAGCGGTTTCTTCGGCATTCACTTGGGAATATAATTTTAGTTGTAAATCTAAAAATGTCCGCAGTCTTTTATCATTTCCTAAACCATATAATCTTAAAGCATCCCCAACAGTAAATAAGGTAAAAGGTGCAGTAATAAATGTACTCGGACGAACAGCTTTTGTTAACTGTAAAATATCCCAGAAATTTCGGGGTGGTAACACCGGATCACGTCCTTGAAATTCCCAACTTGCATTAAATAAAGTCGCTAATAATTGCCAGAAACCTTCACTTCCAGGAAATTGTTTTTGGCGTTCTTCTTGCCATTTTTCCGGATCTCGCCAAACATTAATAGGTGTATTTTCTCCTGGTAAAAATACCGCACAAGCAGGATCACAAGGAGTTGCTTCAGGTAATTCTATATTCAATTCTGAGAAAATGCGGTGATGTATACCCCCAGGTTCTAACCCTGCAACTTGAGTTGCACCGACATCAAAAGTAAAACCCTGACGTTTAAAGGTGGAAGCACAACCACCGGGAACTAAAGCTTGATCTAGGGTTAAAACGCTATAACCTCTATGTGCTAATAATGCTGCGGTGGTTAGTCCACCTATTCCCGCACCGACGACGATCACACGGGTTTGGTTTTTGTTCAGGGATAGACTAGGCATGAATACCTGTTTTACAATTCTTAATATTACTACTCATAATTTTACATAATTTTCAATTCAGTCTGGTGATGTGGAATATATTTCTGTCACCTGTCACCCATCACCTATCACCTATGACTTTGTGATACAGTATTTCTGCTGCGATAATAATAGACAAAATTAAACATGAGTAAAAATTTTGAAATTCAAGAATTAGCGATCGCTATCACTGCTAAAAATCTGAATCCCACAGTCATAACCCCTGATTTTTTGAAATATACTGGAATTGTTCCCACAGATTGGGAATTAGCGAGAGAGCCAGTTTTTAACAATTTTGTCGTGCAGATTTTTTACAAAAGTGGTGTAGGAATTGTAGCCCAGCCCAATAATGTTACAGTAGTTGAGTCCATAGGTGCAAAACAACAGGCAGAAATTCAAATACCCAAAATTACTCATCAGTTAGTAGAAAAACTCTCCCAAGTTGAGTATCAAAGAGTAGGAATTAACCCCAGAGGATTCGTAGTTTTTAACTCAGATGCAGAAGCATATCAATACATTAATGGTAAACTTTTAGCACCTGGTTCATGGCAAGAATTTGAAGGTGCAAAAGTGAATGCTGCCTTGCAGTTAAGTTATCCTTTGAAACGGGGAATACTAAATTTAAGTATTAACCAAGCAAATGTACAGTTTCCTGATAAAGTAGCGGCAGCAATTTTATTTTCTGGTAACTTCAACTATTCTTTATCAGGAAATACAGCAGCGGAGAAACTTAAAGATTTGCAGCAAATAATTACTAACTGGCAAGTGTCAGTAGGTACTTTCCAAAAATTGTTAGTAGAGAATTTTTTAACTTCTTCTGAAGCTCCAAAAAACATTTCTGTTTTTCCGACAATGGCGAAAAGCTGATAATGTAGCTGTTTAATAATTGTGGGGTGGGCATCTTGCCCGCCTGAAATAAATGAAACCACAAAAATAGGATATACTATTTGAGAGAGTGAGGATAAAATTATTATCAAGCATAAATTGGAATTAATTTAGACTTGATTTTGATTCAAAGAGGTACATTATAATGTGGCTAAAAAGTATTGAACTCAAAAATATAAAAGGATTTTCACATCAAACAATATCCTTTGAAAATAGAAATAAACCATATAAATGGATTACTTTATTAGGTGAAAATGGAGTAGGAAAAAGTACACTAATGCAAGCAATAGCCTTGCTATTAGCTGGACCAGATGCAGCAAAGAAATTGATGTCGTTACCACAAAGTTGGGTAAGAAATGATTCACAATATGGTCAGTTAACAGCAAATATACAGAAAAATAATGATGATGAAGGTATGATGCAAAATAGAGGTAGGAATAAATTTTCCTATGATTATTCTTACTTTTTTATAGGTGATAAAAATACTAGAATTGGTAAAGACAATTATCCAGCAAATACACTAAATGCTAAAAACTCAGAAACCATTGAATGGTTAAGAACAAATGCTTTTACTTTAGATTCTCAGGGTTGGTTCGCTGCTGGTTATGGTCCATTTCGTCGCCTTTCACGTACTGAAAGATATCCAGTAAGATTAGGAGAACTTAAAAGAAAAAATCGTGAAACTAATTTCAACACGCAGTTTAATGAAAATGATAGTTTAAGCACTTTTGAAGAATGGATGGTTTTTTTAGATTATCGCATTGCTAAAAATCCTGATGATTCTCAATCTAAAGAAATGAGAAGATTAGGGGAAGATGCTATTCTAGAACTTTTACCTGGAAATATTAAAATAGATCAGGTTAGCAATGATGGAATTATTATTTTTTCATTAGAAAATCAGCTAATTCCTATCACCCAATTATCAGATGGGTTTCGTAGTATTATTGCTTTAGCTGGAGATTTAATTTGGCGTTTACTGCAAACATTTTCCCATCTTGAAGATAAAGATCCAAGAGAAGCATCAGGTATTGTACTCATAGATGAATTAGATATTCACTTACATCCTGTTTGGCAAAGGTTGATTGCTAAAAAGCTTAGAACTGTTTTTCCTAATATACAGTTTTTTGTGGCTACTCATAGTCCTTTTATTACTGCTGGTGCTGGAGATGATGCACTGACTCTAAAACTAAAAATGATCAATGGAGAAGTTCAAATAGAGGAAGTTAAGAACATAGCAGCTTATGATTTTGATTATATTTTAAGAAGTCCTGCTTTTGGTTTGGTTTCAACACATTCTCCAGATGTACAAGATAAAATTGATCGTTATGATTATCTTACAGGCCAGAGAAATAATTTAACGGTAGAAGAAATACAAGAATACGAAGAATTAAGACAATTTATGAAAGAATTTAAACCAATAGGAGGTAAACCAGAACCCGGTAGTTTAGACGATAAAATTAATAGGTTTTTAGAGGAAAATCTTAAATGATTCCAGTACAAAGAACAAATGAACCAAATATTCTGAAACAAAAATCTCAGACATGGTTAAAAGAACTACAAGCAGCAATTACTAATCTTGAACAAGTCAAAAGTAATCCTAAACCAAACCCCCAAGACATTCAAGCAGCACAGAAAAAAGTAGAAAATGCCCAAAATAAATATAATCCAGGTAAAGACAAAAAAAGTGGGATAAATCCCGTTAAGCAACCACTGTATGATATGTTTGCTGGTAAATGTGCTTTCTGTGAACGCAAAGTTGAGATTTCAACAGGACATATTGAGCATTTTAAACCTAAATCTCAATATGTTAATTTAACTTTTGACTGGAATAATTTTCTCTACTCTTGTGAAGTTTGCAATAATAAGCGACATAAAGGAGAAAAATTTCCTTTAGATTGTGATGATGCTCCCTTATTAATTGATCCTACGGATGAAAATTCTGATATATATCAACATCTTGATTTTTATTGGGATGCGAATACTAAATTAGCTAGTATTTATGGAAAAGATGGACGTGGAAAAGTTGTTGAAGAAATATTTGAACTTAATAGAAAAGATTTAAGGGAACATCGGAGTGATCAGGTGAAAAAATTATTAATATTCCTGAAATATGCTACAGATGGTAATCAAGAGGCAATAGATATACTGAAAGAATATTGTAAATTAGATAAAGAATATAGTGCTTTTGCTCTTTTTTATATTATTCCTTACCTTGCTCACCATTTAGAGATTTCAGAAGCAATAGATATGATTAAAGAAATAAGTAAACGCAGTCAAAGTTATGCTAAATTTGCTCGCATTGATGATTTATATTAATTGCTTAAATTTGACAATTAGATTTATTTAGATAAAAACATCCCCCACAACTTCCACAACCCAGACCACTGCTAACACCATCAAAGGCATTGTAAGATATAAGCAGTAACATAGCCCTCACCACCAATGACATCAACTCTGTTAAAATCTCCACGCCTTCACGCGCCCAAGGTGCATCCTCTACCCAACGGTTTAACCATTATTGCCGAGCAAATGCCCGTAGAAGCAGTTAACCTGAATGTATGGGTAAAAATCGGTTCTGCTGTGGAGTCAGATGCTATCAACGGCATGGCTCACTTTTTAGAACACATTGTATTTAAAGGTACAGAACAATTAGCCAGTGGTGAGTTTGAACGTCGCATTGAAGAAAGAGGTGCAGTAACAAATGCGGCTACCAGCCAAGATTATACACATTTTTATATCACTACCGCCCCTAAAGATTTTGCAGAATTAGCACCACTGCAAATAGATGTAGTGTGTAATCCTAGCATTCCTAAAGAAGCTTTTGAAAGAGAAAGATTAGTAGTTTTAGAAGAAATTAGACGTTCAGAAGATAATCCCAGAAGGCGCATTTATCGGCACACAATGGAAACCGCTTTTGATGTTTTACCCTATCGTCGTCCGGTACTCGGTCCAGAAGCGGTAATATCCCAAGTTACACCCCAACAGATGCGAGAATTTCATCAAACTTGGTATCAACCATCTTCCATAACTGCGGTTGCTGTGGGTAATTTACCAGTGGAAGAATTAATAGAAATTGTCGCTGAGGGATTTGAAAAAAACAGTCAAAAATCACAAAGCTTAACATCAAAAAGCTTAACATCAAAAAATCAACATTTAACAGGTGTTACAGAACCAGCATTTACAGAAATTGTGCGTCGGGAATTTATTGATGAAAGTCTGCAACAAGCCCGGTTAATAATATTATGGCGAGTACCTGGATTGATTGATTTAAATGACACTTATGCTTTAGATGTGATAGCGGGAATTTTAGGACATGGAAGGACATCTAGATTAGTCCATGATCTGCGGGAAGAAAGAGGTTTAGTTTCTTCAATTTCTGTGAGTAATAGTAATTATAAACTCCAAGGAGTATTTACTATTTCTGCTAAATGTGATGTAGAAAATTTACCAGCAGTAGAAACAGCAATCATTGAACATTTGGAAAAACTACACACAGAATTAGTTAAAGAATCAGAAATTGCTCGTGTGCAAAGACGAGTAGCAAATAGGTTTATATTTGGCAATGAAACACCAAGCGATCGCTCTGGTTTATATGGTTATTATCAATCTTTAATAGGTGAGTTAGAACCAGCATTTAATTATCCCCAATATATCCAAAACCAAGACGAAAATCATTTAATGCAAGCTGCACAAAAATATCTTTCACCCTCAGCTTATGGTGTAGTTGTCATCAAACCAAATTAGTCATGGGTAATTGGTGATTGGTAATTGGTAATATACTATTCTATAACTTTTACTTCTTACTAATAACCAATACCTATAGGACTTACGCAAGATATGACTAAAAACCTTATTCTTGCGTAGGGGTAATTCATGTAGCTTGCTTCCCGAAGGGTATTACCCCTACTTTCGTTGCCTTTTGCGTAACTAATAACCTATAACCTATAACCAATAAAAAACCATGATTTGGCAAGAAATAGATCACCATATAAGTCAAGTAACAGGACAAAAATTTCAAACCTCTCAACATTCATCTGTAAGCGGTGGTTGTATTAATCAAGGTTATGCCATTAGTAATGATAAAATCACCTACTTCGTGAAACTCAACAAAGCTACTCAGGGAGAAATGTTTGCAGCAGAAATGCTGGGTTTACAACAAATGTATGAAACCAAAACTATCCGTGTTCCTAAACCTGTATGTTGGGGAAATACAAATAATTCTAGTTATATAGTATTAGAATGGCTAGAAATGAACGGTGGTAATAACAAATCTTGGCAACAAATGGGACGAAACCTAGCAGAAATGCACAAAACCATTAGTAAAAAAGGTTTCGGTTGGGATCTGAATAATACTATTGGTTCTACACCCCAAATTAATACTTGGAAATCTGACTGGAGAGAATTTTATACAGAACATCGTTTAGGTTATCAATTTCAACTAGCAAAAAGAAAGGGAGGAAGATTTCCTTTAGCAGAAAAATTATTAGCAGCTATTCCCGAATTATTAGCAAATCATCATGTTGAACCAGCTTTAGTACACGGTGATTTATGGGGAGGAAATGCCGGATTTACAGTTGATGGTGAACCGGTAATTTTTGATCCAGCAACTTACTTTGGCGATCGCGAAGTTGATATTGCCATGACAGAATTATTTGGTGGTTTTCCACCAGCTTTTTATCAAGGTTATCAAGAAATATTACCTTTAGATCAGGGTTATGAACAACGGAAAACCCTTTATAATTTATATCACATTTTAAATCATTTTAATTTATTTGGTGGTGGTTATGCTTCCCAAGCAAACGGGATGATTGAGCGAATTTTGCAGAATTTGTAAATTTAAAAATAAGATACCCGACTTTTTGTTTATTTTGTAAATTACTCATAATTTATAATTTATAAGTTATAATTTATAGTTCGGGTATCTGGGTAGTTAATTTATCAAATAAAATTATGAACTAAAAACATGAAATACTATCAACTACAAACCAACGTTTTACCTAATAATTACCTCAATGACTTGTGGGGTGAAATTCAATCTAGTCCTTACTTTGCTATCAACAATCTTAATCGTGATTTTATCAACACCAAAGGATTTTCTGTGGTTTTTCAGCGTCAGGGATTACCCAAAGTTATAGAAAAGTTTCCCTTTTTTAAACCTTATTTAGATTTAGCATTGCAACCTAATTGTAATGCTTTTTATCTCAATCCCTTACTATTAAAAGAAGGTTCTCGCGTTGATCCACACATAGATCGTTCTTTGCGTTCTTATTGTAAAACAATTGAACCACCCAACCTAGTTAGTGTTCTTTATGTGCGAGTACCAGAAAACATGGAAGGGGGAGAATTGGTGTTAAAATCAACTAAACGCCAAGTGGGACAAGTTAAACCTCAAACTAATACCCTGGTTTACTTTCAAGGAGATTTAACCCATTCTGTTAACGCTGTGAAAACTCCTGGAAATCGCCTCAGTTTAGTTTGTGAACAGTATAATTTAACTGAAGATGAATTAGAGGAAATACCAGTATTTACCTTAGAATCAAGAGCTAGTCAATCTGCAAATAAAAAACGAAAATATGGGTATTAGAGATATCGTACTTAATCATTAATAAAAACAATGCTGCTAAACAACCGCTATCAAGTCATTCGCACCCTGGGATCTGGTGGGTTTGGTGAAACCTTTCTCGCTCAAGATACCAATATGCCATCACAGCGCCTTTGTGTGGTAAAACAATTAAAACCAATTCACAATAATCCACAAATTTATCAAATAGTACAAGAAAGATTCCAACGAGAAGCAGCTATTTTAGAAACCCTTGGTAGTGCATCTGATCAAATTCCTGCTTTATATGCTTATTTTTCTACAGGGGGTGAATTTTACTTAGTTCAGGAGTGGATAGAAGGAGATACTTTAACAGCGAAAATGCAAAAGCAGGGATTATTTACTGAAAATGCTATTGAGGAATTATTAGTTAATATATTGCCTGTTTTGAAGTATATTCATTCCCAACATATAGTACATCGGGATATTAAACCTGATAATATTATTATTCGTCATCATGACAATAAACCAGTCTTAATTGATTTTGGTGCAGTGCGTGAATCAATGGGAACGGTGTTAAATTCGCAAGGAAATCCTACCAGTTCTATTATTATTGGTACACCGGGATTTATGTCCAGTGAACAAGCAGCAGGAAGACCAGTTTATTCTAGTGATTTATATAGTTTAGGTTTAACAGCAATTTATTTATTAACTGGTAAACCGCCTCAAACCTTGGAAACAGATCCGCAAACAGGGAAAATAATTTGGCAAAATTTTGCTAGTAATATAAATCCTCATTTAGCAAAAGTCATTGATAAATCTATTGCTTATCATCCCAGAGAAAGATTTACTTCTGCTCAGGAAATGTTGGATGCTTTGCAAATAAAGTCAGTTATTAATAGTCAATCACCAGTTACTCAAACAATAATTGCTCCTCCACTGCAAAATACAGTTACAGTTAGTCCAGGGAATACAAATCAACCAGTTAATCAGAATAATAAACAAACAGGAATGATTCTACCTAGTATTATCGCTAGTAGTTTGATAGGTGGTTCTATTATTATTGGATTGGCGATTAATAAATCTTCTCCACCTGTTGAATCTGCCAATAACACAAATACAACTCTATCTTCCTCAAATAAAAATTCAGTAGAATCTTCATCACCAACTCAGGAAGAACAAAAAACAGAATCATCTAAAAATACTTCACCTCAATCTACTGACGCAACACAGACTCAAGTTAATCCCCCATTAGCAGATGAATCTGTAGTCAATAATTCATTTTATTTTGTAGCTGATTCTGCCTTTAAAGATTTACCAACTGCTACTCAACAAGTTAGAACTTTACAAGTTAGAGGTTATTCTCAAGCTGGAATGTTTTGGATACCAGATTATCCAAATCTATCAGGAAAGCGTTTATATCAAGTATACGCAAATTGGTTTAGCGATCGCACGAATTGTATCAACTTTCTAAAAACCTATGGACAAGTTAATTCAGATGCTTATTGTGTGCTTGCGAGTAAAGACGCTAATACATCACCTGATCGTGTATATTTCAAGGAAATTTTTAAGGTTTCCATATCTGATACATCACCAGTAAATAACACAAATATCAATAATAATTATTTTTGGCTTTCGCAAAGACGGGTGACAGCAGCAGATTTATCTGGTAAAAGTGGTTATGAATTAGATATTATGAGAAACACAATATTTGCAGTTCACGGACGCAGGTTTAATACTCCTGAGTTACAAGCATATTTTAATCAGCAATCGTGGTATAATCCCCAATATTCACCCCAAGAATTTCCTGTTGATTTGTTGTCAAAAATAGAAGTTGAAAACGCAGAATTTATTAATCAATATCAAGATCAGAACAATTTACGCTATTTCAGATAAATCGGTTATACAGCAGATTTCATTCTTATGAGGTACAAATCATAATCATGAAACTCTTGTGGGGTGGGCATCTTCTCACAAGGGTAGGTATTTTACATTGTTGTGAGGGCAAGACTTGGGGGACAAGGAAGGACAGTGGACAAGGGAGGAAAGCCGTACAAATGATGTACGATTGGTAACAAAAACTGACGCTCAACAGACCTTGTACTGAGCGAAGCCGAAGTACATTTCTTGTCTAAAATCTTCCTTGTCTACTTTCCCTCCTTGCCTTCCTTGTCCTGCCTTCACAGATAATATTAAAAACCTACCCCTGTGAGGTGGGCATCTTGCCCGCCCAGAGTGTACCTCATTACAAAGGAAAGTGCTGTATTAATAAAATTAACCAGAAATTAAATCAACCCCTCCTCACTCCTGACTCCTGACTCCTGACTTCAGGAAACATCCTATAGTTACATCGTCAAAGTATCTGATATACATTGGGAAGGATCTCGCGTGTAACGTTTCATGACAACAAAACTGTTAAACAACCGCTATCAAGTTATCCAGGTACTCGGTGCTGGTGGGTTTGGGGAAACTTCCCTCGCAGAAGACATCCACCTTCCTTCCCGTCGTCGCTTCGTCATTAAAGAACTAAAACCTATTAACCACGATCCTGGAACTTCTCAACTCATTCAACAAAGATTTGAGAGAGAAGCCGCGATATTAGAAAATCTAGGGGAAACCAGCGATCAAATTCCCAAACTTTACGCCTATTTTCCCGAAAATAGCAAATTTTACTTAGTGCAAGAATGGATTGAAGGACAAACCCTCAGCAATATTATCCAATCAAAAGGCAAGTTAAATGAAACAGTTGTTAGAGAAATTCTTGTCAGTTTGCTGTCAGTTTTAGATTATGTCCACAGCAAAGGTATTATTCATCGAGATATAAAACCAGATAATATCATCCTTCGCTCCCAGGATAATAAACCAGTGTTAATTGATTTCGGTGCAGTGAAAGAAACTATCCGTACCGTGATCAATCCTTCAAGCAATCCTGTACAATCCATAG
Organism: Sphaerospermopsis sp. FACHB-1194; assembly: GCF_014696235.1. NCBI lineage: Bacteria > Bacillati > Cyanobacteriota > Cyanophyceae > Nostocales > Aphanizomenonaceae > Sphaerospermopsis > Sphaerospermopsis sp. FACHB-1194. The sequence continues at coordinate 219,404 of NZ_JACJPU010000002.1, forward strand.
TTATCGGTACTCCTGGTTATATGCCCAGTGAGCAAGCGATCGGTCGTCCAGTTTATGCTACTGATATTTATAGTTTAGGCTTAACTGCCATTTATTTACTCACAGGTAAACACCCCCAAGAATTAGAAACTCACCCGCAAACAGGGCAAATATTGTGGCAACAATATGCTGCGGGAATATCCCCAGTAATGGTACAGATACTTACACAAGCTATTGAACCACGTCCTGGCGATCGCTACACCACAGCCAGTAAAATGCTCTATGCTTTAAAATCTGGTCAAAATAATTATAAGAATTACAAACCCTCCCATTCTCCCACCACCAGCGCCACAAAAATCCTTAACCAGCCAACTCAACCCACATATTCACCCGCAAAAACTCCAGTTATCAAACAAGTCAACAATCCTAATAACTGGCAGAAACCCGCTATCATTTTTGGTGGTGTAGCAATTGGTATTGTAATTGGTTTAGTAACAGCTTCTAACCGTCAGCCACAACCTTCAACTTCAGCGTCCACCAACTCCACAGTAACAACAGAAGCACAAACTCCCTCTGTTTTACCTACAAATTCCCCGGTTTTGGAAGTTTCACCCACACCAGTAATTACACCAACTCCCCCTATTCAACCTGAAATCATTTCTAATCCCATACCAGAAAGCAATTCTTCTCCAGAAATAACACCACCACCAGCGGATAAGCCTGTAATTGAAAATACTTCCATTCCTCCAGTCACATCCACACCCCAAGCGGAAATACAACAACAGCAACCACAGCCAGAAGCAGTTCCCTCAGCAGAGGTATTATCTGATTCTCGGAAACAGCCAGAACAACCGCCTACTCAACCAGAAGTATTGCCCAAATCAGAGGTATTTTCAGATACCCAGAAAAAGCCCGAAAAGAATAAACCTAAGTCAACAGGCCAATTAAATGCCACCAATATCAGGACAAGTGTACCAATATTTACTACAGGTACATCCAGAAGCACGGTAGAAGCCGCATTAGGCAAACCCAGAAGAGATTTAAGGGGATTATGGCCTAATACCCGTGCAGTTATCTATGAAGTAGTACCCGATAAAATAGACCTGGGTTATTTATTTGACCGTGACACTGGTAGACTCAGACAAACAGAAGTCGGTTTTGCGGGAACTGTAGATCATCAAATCATGCAAACAACTTTAAATGGTTTATTAGCAGGAAAAGCAACCGCAGAAATTCAACAAGGACTACAACAAATTCAACAACGTCAGACAGACAATTTTACCTTCAAAAAAGGTGGAGTTAAAGGGCAAATAATCAGGCAAAATTGCGATTCAATTTATATTAGTGTTTGGGAAGCAGATTTACATGATTTTGTTGATCCTGCAACGGCTAAACAATGTTAAACCAATTTAACAATTACCTCTAAAATACTCTCAATTTTTTGCCAGAATTAGGATGTCCAGGATTTGAGGATTTACAGGATGTTACTTGATGATGGTTGGTTATGTAGGGTTTGCTGATAGCGTAGCGTGGCGTTAGCCATATAAATCCGAAAACTTTACAGGTAAAGGGTTTTAGCTATTTTGACTTGTACTGAGCGACTTGTACTGAGCGACTTGTACTGAGCCTGTCCTGAGCCTGTCCTGAGCCTGTCCTGAGCCTGTCCTGAGCGGTGTCGAAGGGCGGTGTCGAAGGGCGGTGTCGAAGGGCGGTGTCGAAGGGCGGTGTCGAAGGGCGGTGTCGAAGGGCGGTGTCGAAGGGCGCAGTCGAAGGGCGCAGTCGAAGTAAGTCGAAGTAAGCCGAAGTGCTTTCAAAAAGTGCCAGCTTTTATGAGGTGGCAACTGAAAAACCTTGCACTTAATTCCTACTTAAAGAAAAAATCGTTCCTATCCAACTATTGAAACTGTCACCGTGGCGTAGCACCTGTCACCTGTCACTGGTCCTTCACAGATAACTTTTTCAGCAAACCCTAACTATACGCAAGCAAGAACATTAATAACAGCCTAATAATTTTGACAGACAAAACATAGAATAATTTTTAACCAGTTGTTAGGGCAAGCTAAAAGAATAGCTCACCCTAAATAATTTACAATTACAAATTACTTGATGGTTACAGTACCACCAGCTTCAGCAATGCGTTTCTTGATGTCTTCAGCAGCTTCCTTATTAACACCTTCTTTGACGGGTTTAGGAGCAGCTTCCACTAAGTCTTTAGCTTCTTTTAGACCCAAACCAGTGATTTCACGGACAATCTTGAGAACTGCAATTTTCTTGTCAGCGGGTACAGATTCGAGAATAGCATCAAATTCGGTCTTCTCTTCAACAGCTTCAGCAGGAGCAGCAGCACCAGGAGCAGCCATCATCATCATGCCGCCAGCAGGAGCAGCAGCACTTACACCAAAAGCTTCTTCAATTTGCTTAACTAATTCCGCAGCTTCTAATAAAGTCAAAGATTTTAACTGTTCTAAAATTTGATCGGTTGCAGTAGACATTGATAGAACTCCTAAAGAATTTTGATTTGTTTTTTGTCAGTTGTCATTAGTTATTAGATACTGGTTTTAACTAACAGCATTTAACTAATGAAAAATTGTTATTCAGCAGCAGCTTCAGCGCCGTCTTTGTCTTTATCAGAGACAGCTTGAATAGCACGAGCCAAAGAACTTGGAACTTCGTTGATACCCACAGCCACCTTGGTAGCCAAAGCGTTGATAGCTCCAGCAATTTGCGCCATAAGTTGTTCCTTAGATGGCAAGTCTCCTAAGGCCTTGACATCCGCTTCTTTCAACAAGCGCCCTTCCATGACACCGCCACGAAGTTCTGTCTTCTTGGTGGCTTTTTGGAATTCCTGGTAGGCTTTAATTGCTGATAAATCATCTTTAACTAACACAAAGGCTGAAGAACCTTTGAGCAGTTCTGACATTGGTTTCCATTGCTCATCTTCCTGAATGGCAATGCCCATAAAGGTGTTTTTAGTCACCTTACAAACAGCGCCACTAGGACGTAAACGCCGCCTTAAGTCTGTAATTTCGGCAACTGTTAGACCTTGGTAGTCAATTACGAGTGCTAAAGTTGACTCGTTTAAAGTCCCTTTCAGGTCAGCTACTATTTCTTTCTTGTTTTCTAACGTTCTACCCATGCTTATCTCACCTCCAAGGGCAAAATCTTAATTAGTGAACATTGGCAAAAGGCAGGAGTCAGGAGTCAGGAGTCAGGAGTCAGAAGGTCAATATTTCTTCCCCATCTCCCCATGTCCTCATCTTCTTATCTCCCCAGTCACCAGTCACCAGTCACCAGTCCCCAGTCACCAGTCACCAGTCCCCTGTTTACTGACGCGCCAAAAACAACAAACCCCAGCTATCTTTGCCGGGGTTTCACAGTAGTATTTTTAATGCTGTAGTTCTCAAACTTTTTTTGAGCAAACTTCAGTCACTTAAAATTACAACCTCGGCAGGATATTTAAGCTATTAGCACCTGCTGTCTCCGGCTTTATTAAATTTTATTGACACTCCCCACGTCTAAAGCCGGGGGATTCTTGAAGAGTCCATAAACTGACTTTCAATGGTGCTGGCAAAAACACCCTACACGCTCAAAACAACTACCAGGACAAAAGGTATTGCAATTGCGCTTACTTTTTTTTGCTTTGGTGAGTCCATCACAATGCCAGTTAGGTACGCTCAACATCCTGCCATTATTTGCCCTTTAACTATTCCAAATCAAGTTGGATATGTCCGTTGCCGGGATTTCTCCGCACTAGGATGTTTCTTCACGTAGATGGTTTTTTTACTCACTTTTTCACTATTATACCACTGTGGCTAAAGCCAGTCAATCGTTTTAATGCGACTAAGGTCGCTATCGACTTATCCCCATGTCTAAAAGTCAGGGGCTTGCGTCTCGTTTCAGGGTCATTGGTATTTAGTCATTGGTCATTGGTTTATATTCACCTATTCCCAATTACCCATTACCAATTACCTAATTATGCAGCGTCAGTTACTTTTAAATCTCTGAGGGCGTTGATATCAACTTTAATTGAAGGACCCATTGTAGCAGAGACGTAGAATGTACGCCAATAACGGCCTTTTGCTCCTGAAGGACGGTTACGATCAATTGTCTCTTGCAATGCTTTGAGGTTGACTAACAAATCTTCAGGGGTAAATGATGCTTTACCAAACATAACATGAACAATGCCTGTCCGATCAGCACGAAATTCTAATTTACCAGCTTTAAATTCGGCGATCGCACTGGCAACGTCAAATGTTACTGTACCACCTTTGGGTGATGGCATCAAGCCACGAGGACCAAGCAATTTACCCAGTTTTGCTACCTGTGGCATTACATCAGGAGTAGCAATGAGTTTGTCAAAGTCCATCATGCCTTTCTGAATCTCGTCAATCAGTTCTTCAGAACCAGCGATATCCGCACCAGCATTAGTGGCTTCTGTTACTTTTTCGCCTCTGGCGATTACTGCTACACGCACTACCTGACCCGTACCTTTGGGCAGTGCTACCGTTGTCCGCAGTTGTTGGTCTGTATACTTGGGGTCAATCCCTAGCCGGATATGCGCTTCTGCGGCTTCGGGAAATTTTGCTGTTGCTGTTTCTTTTAACAGAGCTAACGCATCTAAGGGAGCGTAATCCCTATCTTCTACTTTTTCTAGCAACGCCTGTAAACGGCGTGATATTTTCTTGCCCATTTTTTGCTCCTGGGGTGTTCTCGAAGTTTCTCACTTCTCCCCCGATACAATTTTAGATTTTAGATTTTGGATTTTAGATTTTGTTATAGGTCGGCTGCTAGTTATCAGGTTTCATTACTCTTTTTTACTGTCACCTGTCACCTGTCACCTGTCACCTATTAATCTGTGATGGTAACACCCATGTTTTTGGCTGTTCCAGCCACAATATTCATTGCTGCATCAATGTCGTTAGCATTGAGGTCAGGCAGTTTAGTTTGGGCGATTTCCCGTAACTGCGCTTTGGTAATACTGCCAACTTTTTTCTTGTTGGGTTGTTCAGAACCGCGTTCAATTTTCGCTGCCTTGCGAATTAAAACTGATGCTGGGGGTGTTTTGAGTACAAATGTAAAACTCCGGTCTTCAAACACGGAAATTTCTACAGGAATCACCATTCCAGCTTGGTCTGCTGTTTTAGCGTTGTACTCTTTGCAGAACATCATGATGTTAACACCATGTTGACCCAGTGCGGGACCAACTGGTGGTGCTGGGTTGGCTTTTCCAGCGTTTAAGGCCAATTTAATGACCGCTACTACTTTCTTCGCCATTTGGATTTAGCTCTGTTTTTGTACCTGATTAAATTCCAATTCTACTGGTGTATCTCGTCCGAAAATCGAGAGTAGAGCTTTTAGTTTACTCCGTTCTGGCGAAACTTCGATCACCTCGCCTTCAAAATCCTTGAACGGACCAGAAAGCACCATTATCTTATCACCTGTAGCCATATCAATTTTGACTACTGGTTCTTGTTCTGTCGTTTGTTTGAATATACGTTCTACTTCTGAATGACTTAAAGGTACTGGCTTGACGTGACCACGACCACGGCCGCTGCCTCGTTTTTGCTCTGCACCGACAAAGTTAATTACATGGGTTGTGTTTCTTACCACTTGCCATGTATCGTCACTCATTACCATCCGAACTAAAACATAACCCGGAAAAACCTTCTCTTCTGATGGCTGACGTTTCCCGTCTTTGCGGATCTTTACCGTTGGTGTATGGGGTATTTCCACTTGGATAATTTTATCAGCTACATCAAAAGTTTGGATACGTTGCTCTAAATTTGTTTTCACGCGCTTCTCACAGCCAGAGGCTACTTGCACTGCATACCAGCGGGCTTCTTTTTGCGCTGTTCCTAGTGCTTCCTCTGTCTGCAAATCCCGTGGTTCGTCTGTTGCAGAAGTCATCAGAATACCTGTTTTGCTGCCCAAGCAAACAATCCATCGACCAAATATATCAAAGACGCGGAAAGTGTCACCATTAATAACACAGCTGCTGATTCACTCACCAACTGCTTCCGACTTGGCCAAACTACTTTGTCCAGTTCTTCTTTTGTTCCTTGGAAGAAGTTGTTTAAGCTAAAACCATTGCCTGCTTCTGGCATTTCTGCTTCGTTTTTTTTGGCCACGGTCGTTATACCCCCCGTTTCTTACATCGTTTCACCTTGTTATTTTGCACCAAGGCTGACAATTATTCACAGCTTCGACCCAATTTACAGTAAACAAATTCAGCTATCAGTAAAAAATAATTAGACCCGAAATAATCAACGCTGGCTGCTATTTTAGCAGATGCGTTTTTGTTTCGGGCTATATTTTTTGCTTTTGAGCGCGCCCTGGAGGACTTGAACCCCCGACATCAGGTTTTGGAGACCTGCGTTCTACCAACTGAACTAAGAGCGCACAAGCTATCTTTGTTTCAGGGATTGCGCTGAACTTTTTTTAGTTTAACACAATTCCTTTTTTAGTGTAACTTAATTTTTTCAGAAAGTCAAGTCAGCGGCAGATGCCGCTTTTGGCTTGAGTTTCCTGGTTTTTTCCCAGGACTAACTGCATCACAGGGCGCGGTCAAACCGTTGTTTAATCCGGGTAGCTTTACCAGATAATTGACGCAAGTAGTATAGTTTAGCGCGTCTGACTTTACCACGACGCACTACTTTGATGTTATCAATGCGGGGTGAGTGCAGCAAAAATACTCGCTCAACGCCTACACCTTGAAATACACGACGCACGGTAATTGTTTCGTTAATTCCGCCATTGCGTTTACCTATTACCACTCCCTCGTATGGTTGGACTCGGTATTTATCGCCTTCTTTAATTTTCACTCCTACCCGCACTGTATCACCTACATAAATTTCGGGTAGATCGGATTTTAGGTGTTCCGCTTCTATAGAGCGGATTACTTCTTGCACGTTCATATTCTAGTTATTTTTTGAAAAAAACCCACGATCATCAATCATAAATCTATAACTGCCTGATAGTCCAGATATTTAATGTAAGTTCCTGGTGAGAATTTCTGGGAGTCAGCAGTCAGAAGGCAGAAGTCAGGCTTAAGCCAAGCTCCACTATCAGAAGTATGGCTGATGCCAAGCTGCCCTATCAGGAGAAAAAAATTAATTTTTCTTTCCCTGCCTCCTACTGACCCCTTGTAAATTTGAGACATTATTTGCAGAAAATATCTAGAATTGCAACACATTTTTTTAAACATCCTCTGAAATTTGCATTTAATCAAAATATATTTCTGGGGAAAGATAAAAAATCTTATGATGCTGTATATCGTTGAGAAGAAATATCGCTGTTCAGAACATAAAAATTATAAACAACAGAGCATCAACACTAGAAATAGTATTGTTCATATATTGTGGCGACATGAATTACAGAATTTAGATTAAAAACGGAACATTAAGCCTGTTTTATTGATGAATTCAGATTGATTTTTGAATTCTCTATGCTGGATTGATATTGAGTTTATTGTGTTTCCTTTTCCTGCTGTCTCCCACAGTGTAAAAAAAACTGTCAAATTTGAATATTTTTTAAGCTCATGAGGATTATACATATATTAAATCACGTTCAGAAAATTGGAAATGGAATCGTTAATGTGGCTGTGGATCTGGCTTGTTTACAAGCAAAAACTGGATATGATGTAGCAGTAATTTCCGGTGGAGGAGAATATGAAACATTATTGGAAAAATTTGGTGTTAAACACTACAAATTAGACCAGAATCGCCAACCGATAAATATTCTCAAAGCTGCCGTGGGTTATCGAAAAATTGTGCAAGAATTCCATCCAGATATTCTTCATGCCCACATGATGACGGGAATAGTTTTAGCAAGAATTTTGAAATTCAGAAATCAGTATACTTTAGTTTCCACTGTACACAATGAATTCCAGAGTGCTAGTTTATTGATGGGTTTATCTGAAAGGGTAATAGCTGTTAGTAAAGCTGTGCAAATTTCGATGGTGCGACGTGGTATACCTGAAAATAAATTGCGGGTAGTACGCAATGGAACTTTGGGAAGTCCACGAACTGGTAACATATCAGATTATCAACCTTTAAAATTACAACATCCAGCGATCGCTACTGTAGCAGGAATGTATAAACGTAAAGGTATCACTGAGTTAATTACTGCTTTTGAGAAAATTGCCTTAGACTTTCCTACAGCACATCTTTATTTAGTGGGAAATGGTCCAGATAGAGAGATATTTGAAGAACAAGCAAAATCAACTACCGTAGCTGATCGTATTCATTTTGAAGGTTTTCAACCACAACCGCAACGCTACCTTCTAGCTTGTGATATTTTTGTCCTTGCTTCTCACCGTGATCCATGTCCTTTAGTAATTTCAGAAGCTAGAGAAGCTGGTACTGCTATTGTCGCTACACAGGTAGACGGTATCCCAGAAGCTTTGGATCATGGACAAGCTGGGCTTTTAGTTCCTGCTCAAAATAGTCTAGCTTTAGCTGAAGCATTAGCAAATTTATTAAGTAACGCAGATACTTTGAAAATGTGGAAATATCGCGCACAGAAAAATTTAGAATCTCTCAATGTTACCCGTGTGCATCAAGAAACTTTAGCCGTGTATCAAGAATTAGTGTAATCATTCAGCAGTCAGCAAGAATTTGAATGCTTAAGTAACTCAACCTAAAAAAACGTAATACCCAGACCCCCGACTTGTTAAAGAAGTCGGGGATCTATCCACTTCCTATTTTACGTTTAATTATGTTGACCTACTTACAAACTACTGCATTAAATCCCACATTCCGCACCCCCAGTGTCACAATCGGTAATTTCGGTTTTTAAGCCAAGTTGAGGATAATTTTGATACAAAAAGGTCGAAATCTTAGATGGCGATAGCGAAGCGCTGCTGCAAGCAGTTCGCCAATCTCAAATCCCCAAACGACCAATCTTCGTCGTGTGACAGTTTAGGGTGCGGAATGTGGGTTAAATTTAGATCCCTGACTTCTTAAAGAGATCGGGGATATTTTCTCTCCTACAAATTACGAATTATGCTTTCTTGAAATTTTTTTTCCAGATCCGCAACTTGATAAATACTGGTTTTGCCCAACTGCCACCAATTAAATCATGCAATAGAGTGTAAAAACAAGGAATAATAAACAAGGTGAGCAGTGTTGCTAAAGACAAGCCGGAAAAGACTACTACACCTAATGGTTGCAGAAATTCTGAACCTTCCCCAACTCCTAAAGCTAGGGGAAACATCCCTAAAACTGTGGTAATTGTTGTCATTAAAATCGGACGTAAACGTTGAGGTGCAGCTTTTAAAATTGCGGTGCGACGATCAACTTGTTCGCGTTCCTGAATTTGATTTGCTAATTCTACCATGATAATGGCGTTATTTACCACAATACCTACTAATAAAACTGCACCCACAATTACTGTTGCACCAATGGCAGTTTCGGTGATGTAAAGTCCAAAAATCCCCCCAGCTAAAGCAAGAGGAATAGTAAACAGAATTACTAAAGGATCAACAAGAGAATTATATTGTACAGCCATCACTACAAAAACTAAAAATATTGCTAACCCTCCTAGAAGTTGCAACGAGTTTTGTAATTGTTGATTTGATTCTGCTGCTGCACTGGGTAAAGGACTTACACCTTCAGGAAAATTGGCATTTTTAATTACTTCATCTACTTGCTCTAATGCTTGACCCAGACTTGCTCCTTCTGCTAAATTACCTGCAATTAAAAAGACTTGACGCTGGTTAATTCTTTGAATTTCTCCGGGTGCTTTTCCTTCAACAATTGTCGCTACATCACTCAATCTAATTTGTTGATTACCTTCTACAAATAAGGGTAATCTTTCTAGCTGAGAAGTTGTTTTTACCGCTTCTTCATTTAATTCTACTCGCACATCTACCAAGCGGTTATTCCGTTGTAATTGGGTGGGTACAGTACCTGTAATTGCGGTTTTAATTGTTTCGCCAATATCTTGAGTATTTAAACCCACATTGGCCACTCGTTCCCAGTCAGGTACAATCTGAATTTCAGGTTGACGTGGATCTGTATCTGGACGGAATCTGACTGAAGTAATTTTCTCGTCTAAAGTTGCTAGTAGTTCTCGTCCTGCTTTTTCTAAAGTATTGGTATCATTTCCCTGCAAAATTATATCAACATCAGCACCACGAATAGGAGAGTTATTAAGAAATAAACCCCGCACTCTTCCAGGTGCTAAACGCAGTCGAATATCTACTAAATTCAGTTTGCTAAATTCTTTAGTTACACGCTCAATATAAGTCTCTATATCTGAGTTTGGTTTGAGGGTAATGGTACTAGAACTTCGCAAAGGATTAGGATTACTATTACCACCAAACAGAAAACCACCAACTGTAGAAAAGACATATTCTGTTTCTGGTTGCTGACGCAAAATGTCATCTACAACTTGCATAACTTTTTGGTTAGTTTCTAATGGTGTACCGGGTGGAAATTGAGCAAATAAACTAGCTTGTCCGGTGTTTATTTGAGGAAGAATTTCTTGGGGAATTTGGGGAGACATCCACACACTACCAGCACCAAAGAAAATGATAGCGATCGCAATTGTTAATAACCGCCAACGCAATATTCCAGATAGGAAACTGCTATATAATCTTGTTGCTCCATCAAAACGACGATTAAATTCCCGGAAAAACCAAAAATTATTTAAAGAACTAGAAAAGGGTAAAGCTAATAATCGTGATGTCAACATGGGAACAACAGTAACAGCAATTAAAATTGAAGCTGCTACTGCAAAACTAATCGTGAGAATTAATTCATTAAATAGTAATGATATAAAACCCCCTATCAGCAAAAATGGTAATACTGCAACTAAGTTTGTACTGGTAGAAGCAAGTAAAGCTGATTCAACTTCTCGACTACTTTTTTCTGCTTGTTGAATAATTGCTGATGTTGATAATTCTGATGTGTGATTTTGTAGTTTAGTTTGATTAATTCCTGCGGCAATATTTTCTAACATGACGATGGAATTATCAACCACAATTCCCACTCCTAATGCTAAACCACCTAAGCTAAAAATATTCAGGGATAAGCCGAACATTCCCATCATAATAATAGCTGCTAATGTGGCTAAAGGTATAGATAGAACAATAATGAATGTTTGCCGTAAAGAACCAAGAAACAGTAATACAGCGATCGCTGCTAAACCTGAACCAATTAAACCAGAAGAAGTCACATTCGCTAAGGAATTACGAATAAATATTGACTCATCTAAAGTTCCTGTGAGAGTTGCTTCCGCAGGAATAACACCCGCTTCTTTCAGTTCTTGTAATCTTTTTTTAACTCTATCAACAACGTTGACAGTATTAGCATCTGCTTGTTTTTGAATGCTGACTTTTACTGCTTCTTGACCATTGAGTAAAACGTACAGTCTTTGTTTTTCTGATCCGTCAATAACTTGGGCAAAGTCGCGCAAATAAACACGATTTTTGATATTTGAATTAGGTGCAGATACTTCAAAGGAAATATTATTAATTTCTTCTGCATTTTTGAAGCGTCCCACTGTCCGGGTTAACGGTTCAGAATTGGCTCCTAAAATTCTTCCCCCAGATATATCTTGATTACGATTTTGCAGTTCGTTTAACACATCAGTCAAACCGACACCAATAGCTTGGAGACGATCTAAATCTATATTTACTCTAACTTCTTCTTGCACTCCTCCTGATACATCTACAACTGCAACTCCTGGTACTACACCTAATTCACGGGCTAATTCTTCTTCGGCAAAAACGCGCAAATTAACATTTTTCAGTGTAGGTGAAGTGAGCGCAAATTCATAAACAGGTAGTTGGGAAGGGTCGAATTTAAAGATTCGTGGTTCTTCTATGGTGTCTGGTAATCTATTTCTCGCTCGGTTAAAAGTAGCGGTAGCATCATTTAGTGCTTGATCAATATTTCCCCCTGGTTGAAAATATAAATTTAAACTGACTTGACCTTCACGAGTCTGGGAAAAAACTTGAATTACTCCTTCTGTGGCTGAAAAAGCTTCTTCTAGTGGTTTTGTAATTTCATCAACTGCTACTTCTGGAGAAATTCCCGGTGCTTCTATTATCACACCAATACGAGGATAGGTAATAGATGGCAGTAAATCTACAGGTAAACGAATAATGAAAAATAAACCAATGACAATTACTGCTAAGGTCAGCATCAATGTACCGATATGCTGACGGATAGAAATGGCGCTGATACTAAAGCCTTTGTTGTTTGTGATTTGCATATTTATAGCAGGTGACAGGTGACAGGTGACAGGTGACAGAGTTGAAACTGCTAAAAAAATTTACAAGTTCTTTCTTTGCGGTTTGTTTAAATCTTTTTCTGACAAAATTGATAATTTGACAACTTCACCATCTTTTAATGGCTTACTACTGCGAACAATATAACTTTCTCCTGGTTGTAACCCTGAAAGAATTTCGACGTTACCATCAACTTTTTTACCCAATGTTACCGATTTTTCTTTTACCTTGGTTTTACCGTCAGTTTCTTGAACAACAAAAATTGTGCCGTTGTTCATTTCTGCTGATGTTTCTTTGTCTTTGCTATTAATTGCTGTTTGTGATACTACTACTCGCTGTGGTGTCTGAGTTGTAAAATTCACTCTTGTTAGTAGTCCGCTACCTATTTTCCCGCCACTGTTGGGAATGACTACTTCTATGGGTACTAAACGGGCTGTAGGATCAGCAGATGGAGAAATACGCGCTACTCTACCAATGATGTTTTGATCGGGGAAGGCATCTAAACGCACTTGTACAGATTGCCCTACTTGAATTTTTGCTAGTTCTAATTCAGAAACTTGAACTACTACTTTAATTCGACTCAAGTCAGCAATTTTTAAGACTTCGCTTCCTGGTTGTAGGAGATTACCGGGTTCTGTGACTTTTTCTGTAACTACGCCCGTGATGGGGGAGATTAAACGGGAGTAGGAACGGCGTTCTTTGGCGGCTTTGACTACTGCTTGTTGGGCAAATACTCTACCTTGGGCAGCTGCTACGGCTTGTTTTTCTGTACGGACTCTTTCAATAGTGGCTTGTAGGGCTTTTTGGGTTGTTTGGGCTTTGGTGCGAGCTTGTTGGGCTGCTTGTTCGGAAATTGCTCCTTCTTTGAATAATTGTTGCTGTCTTTGGGAGTCTGATTGGGCTTGGATGAGTTCTAACTTTGCTTTTTCTACTTCCGTTTGAGCGTTACTTACTTGGGTCATTGCCCTGGCTACTTCTGATTGGCTGGTTGCTAGTTCTGCTTCTGCTTGCTGTAATGCTGTGATCAATAGAACATCATCTAACTGGCCGATGATTTGCCCTTGTTTGACTGTATCACCAACATCCATATTTAAGGATATCAGTCTTCCTTCTACTTGCGATCGCACTGATACTGTCCGATATGGGGTGGTGTTACCAATATAGTCCGCTGGGGGACGTAGTTCTTGTGTGCGGGCGATCGCTATATCTACAGATGTTTCTCTATTTGCTCGTTCTCCACCACCAGTCCGCTTCGATTGGGCTTCTGCTGATTCTTTTGGTAATGAACCACAACTGGTTGTTAGTAATCCCAGTAACAGCAGACAGAATATAAATAAATTATGCTTATTCATCAGCTTATTGATCACTGGGCTGACAACTATAGGAGTTGATGTTTTCACCTGTTTTTGTGACTTATTTGGGTCCAAAACCATGAATTTTTCTCCACTTGGGCAGTATTTGCACTCTTACAGCCATTTATTAGCCAATACTTTGGAATAGGTATGAATAATCAAAAATAGCAATCAAAATTCAGCTATTTATTTATGTATTCCAAATAACTTTTTTTCCTCAATAAAACTGACAGAATTTTCACCATATCCTATGGATATTGATGTATAGAATTGCTGACAATCCTAAAAATTATAAAGTTAGTATAAAGATTTTGCCACCAATAAGTAATAGGAAATTAGTCATGATTTATTCCTGGGAGTTTTTCATTACCCAGCCATTTATGAAAAATGTGCCAAACGAACTGGTATTTTTCAGGTTTTTGTGTATATATTAAGAATATTAAACAAAGCTTGCTTTTATATCCCAGATAGAATATTGCAGGTGCAACCACCAAAGCAACACATTGACTTTTAGGTGAGGAAAGTAACAAGTGACATTACTGCTGAAAATTGCCCTAACTGCTGATGAACAGCAAATTGCTGAGTTTTTCCAAGCTTCTGTAGGTGAATGGCGCTCTGAAAGACGCTATTACACTTTACCCCAAGGAGAAACCAAGGAAATGGTAAGTATTATTACCATTCATTTTTTGCAACAAGGGGATGATGAATTGCAAAAGCTGGCTCAGTTACATGATTTGCAGGATTTAGAAAGCTTAACTTGTGGTGCAAAAGTTACTTGGGAAAGTACAGATTTACACAACGCTAAAAAAGAAGCTAGTGGTGTGACTGTGTTTGGTGCTTGGGGAAATATTTTGTATCGCGATCGCGGTTTTGCCACTACTAAACCAGTCACAGCACAATATTATTTCCCCAGTCTGAAAACTCTGTGTTTGCGAACTGAGTACAATAATTCTGTATTTGAGGAAGAAATTAAACTCATCGGTGATAAATATCGCACCCGACAAAGTATTGTTTCCCGTGCTGGTGAGCAGTTGATGATTGGGCAATACTTGGAAAAGCGAGTTTAAACTAATTGATTTGTTGTAGGCTTGGTGATGTCAAGGATTGTAGTCAGGATTTTCTTGATAACCATCAGTTATCAGCTTGAATTACTAGCCTCTACCCAAACTTAAACGGCTGACAAAGGTTTTGATAAAATTTATGAAATTTTTGTAAAGTCTTACTCCAAAAACTTGATTTATGTGTAATAATAGTGGAGAGAGTTAATTCGGCGATTAGCGTTTTGTTGTTAGTATTGACAGGCTTTTTACTTGTGGTATTTACAGACTGCTCTCCGAAATCTAAATCTCTACAAACTCGTGATTTTGGAGACATAATATGTCAGTTTACGTAGGCAATCTTTCTTATGAAGTTACACAGGATGCTTTGACATCTGTATTTGCAGAATATGGTACTGTAAAGCGTGTACAAATCCCCACTGACCGGGAAACAGGCCGTTTACGTGGCTTTGCTTTCGTAGAAATGGGTTCAGAAGCGGAAGAAACAGCAGCTATTGAAGCACTTGATGGTGCTGAGTGGATGGGTCGTGGCTTAAAAGTAAATAAAGCTAGACCTAAAGAAGACCGTGGTGGTGGTTACGGTGGTGGTGGTGGTCGTGGTGGTTACGGTGGTGGCGGCGGTGGTCGCAATCGCTACTAAGTCTACCCTAAATTCTTAATTCGTTTTAAATAAAATTAACCCATTCCGACTCCGGGGTGGGTTGTTTTTTGGTTTTTCGGTTTTTAACTAACATACTAAACCCTAGAGCAATACTTACAAACTGGGAGAAAGTTTGCAGAAAATGAAATTAAAGAAATAGGGAAAGCAGTTTTAGAGATTTTCATTTATCTCCATGAGTTGCACCCACCCGTTATTCACCGTGAATAGAATAAATTGTATAGTTAACCTAAAGTGACTCAAGAGGAAAATTCTATGTTTGGATTAGGATGGCCGGAAGTAGTAATTATTGCCATAGTTGCAATTTTGATTTTTGGACCCAAGAAAATTCCTGAGTTGGGGGGAGTATTGGGAAAGAGTTTGAGAAATTTCCAAGAGGGAATTAAGAAGACTGATGAAGATGATAATTCAGAACAATCATAATTGTCTGAATCAGGATTTCTGGTTACTGAGCGGTTAGTGAGCGGAGTCGAACTACGGTTAGTGAGCTTGTACTGAGCCTGTCCTGAGCCTGTCCTGAGCGAAGTCGAAGGGCGAAGTCGAAGGGCGGTGTCGAAGGGCGGTGTCGAAGGGCGCAGTCGAACTATGTCGAAGTAAGTCGAAGTACAGGATTTTAGGATTTACAGGATGAGGAATTTGATAAATCCCTGATTTCCTCATAATAGAAGTAATCAGGGATATTATATCATTGATTTTGCTGCAATTCTGCATCAATTAACTTTTGAAATTCCTCCAAAGAATTAACACTAATACTTGCTAACAGGAGATTTTCCAGAATAGTCATATCCTCAATTTTCTTGAGAGAATCGCTCATCAATTCGGGAACATTATTAAATCTATTGGACAGAATTTTGATAATATTGTTTTGGCAGTTTTTTCTAGCACCTTTGATTTCACCTTTGGCTTCACCTCGTTCTTCTGCCATTTCTTCAATAGTGCTTAGGAAAGGCATATTTAACTCCTTTTCATGTTGTTCTAATTTCTGGTTGAATGTAGTTTGTAATGGTGGTGGTAAGGTCATCATTTTATCAATGAATTTAACTAAATTGATAATATCAAATCTAGTTAAACCCTTTTGATATAATGGTCTGACTATGTTCCATTTCCATTGTTCTCGTTGCGTGAAGTCTTTAGTCGTGGCTTTGGTTTTCAGATGTGCCATGACTATTATAGCAAACAAATTGTTACTGGTGGTTAATTCTTCCCATTGATAGTCTAATAGTTTCACAATACTAAATTGCATTTTTACGAAACTATCATCTATGCCATATTCATAACTATTCGGTCGCCATTTTGCGTCTTCATCTCCTAAAATTGCTAAACTAATAACTGGTTTATGAAATAAATCAAAGGAACGATAGTTATAGATGTACATTCTTTGGGTAAATTCTTTGTCATATTGACTTTGTACCTCTATGTGGATCAAAATCCAGATGATTTCATTGTTTAATAACCACACTTGAAACAATTTATCCGCATAACGTTTTTTAGTTTGACTAGATGCGGTAATTTGTTCTAGTTCTTTATCTAGGGAGATGGGGGTTTTACTCCAATCAATTTTTTGGTGTAGATTGGGGTAAAAGAATTGGATAAATGATTCAAAATATTGGGTGATCGCTTCTTTCCATGTTTGATCATAATTGGCGGTTGTTTCTGTCATTCTTGCCCCTGTTAATGTTATTGTCTGAATCAGGACACCCTTCGGGAAGTCAAAAGTCAAAAGTCAAAAGTCAAAATTTTTTTGTCTGAATCAGGACACCCTTCGGGAAGTCAAAAGTCAAAAGTCAAAAGTCAAAATTTTTTTGTCTGAATCAGGACACCCTTCGGGAAGTCAAAAGTCAAAAGTCAAAAGTCAAAATTTTTTTGTCTGAATCAGGACACCCTTCGGGAAGTCAAAAGTCAAAAGTCAAAAGTCAAAATTTTTTTGTCTGAATCAGGATATCTGGTTACTGAGCGGTTAGTGAGCTTGTACTGAGCGGTGTCGAAGGGCGCAGTCGAACTATGTCGAAGTAAGTCGAAGTACAGGATTTTAAGATTTTCAGGATGTGATTATTAAATAGTAAATTACACTAGATTCTAGTCGGTTTTAACCGACTTTAGCTTTAAGACAGGGAATTTATTACCTAGCTCATGGATTGCATAAAGATGTCAGAATCAGGATTTACAGGATATAATTGTCAAACATTCCCTCAGTAAATTAAACTAGATTCTAGTCGGTTTTAACCGACTTTGGCTTTGAGACAGGGAATTTATTCCCTGGATTCCTTTAAATTTAAAAAATCAACTATGATTAATAATCATGATATCCAATCTTTAATTAACAAAGCTGACGATTTACTGAAGAATCGAGACAGTAAACAAGCTATTGCCATTATTCAACAAGTTTTAGAAATTGAACCAGATAATATTGAGGCTTTGAAAATTCATGGACAATCTCTAGTAAAACTAAATAAAATAAAAGAAGGGTTAACAATTTTTGAAAAAGCTCTGCAACTTGCACCAAATCATGTTAGTATTTTAAGAAATTATGGAAGTGCTTTATTTCAGGTTGCTAATTATGATAAAGCATTAAATATTCTTGACAAGGCTTTACAAATTGAACCAAATAATTTAAAGGTATTAAGTACATATAGTAAAGTTTTATTGAAATTAAAATGTTACGAAAAAGCTTGTGATATTTTTGAGAGGTCTTTAAAAATTAATCCTGATGATATAATAGCATTAACTAGCTATGGTAAAGCCTTAGCTGAGTCGGGAAATTATGAAAAGGCTTGTGATATTTTTGAGAGGTCTTTAAAAATTAATCCTGATGATATAATAGCATTAACTAGCTATGGTAAAGCCTTAGCTGAGTCGGGAAATTATGAAAAGGCTTGTGATATTTTTGAGAGGTCTTTAAATATTAATCCTGATAATATAATAACTTTAAATAGCTATGGTAAAGCCTTAGCTGAGTCGGGAAATTATGAAAAAGCTTGTGATATTTTTGAGAGGTCTTTAAAAATTAATCCTGATGATATAATAGCATTAAATAGCTATGGTAAAGCCTTAGCTGAGTCGGGAAATTATGAAAA